>NZ_JBJGEB010000003.1:0-272428 GCF_045062685.1 Neisseria oralis | reverse complement strand
CCCCACAGAAACAGAGAGAATCCCAAATCATGAAAAAACTCAACACCCAATCGCCCGATTTCCAAGCCGAACTCAAAGCCCTGTTGGCTTTTGAAACCGCGCAAAACCCCGAAATCGACCGCATCGTCGCCGACATCTGCGCCGACGTGCAAAAACGCGGTGATGCGGCGCTCATCGAATACACCAACCGCTTCGACGGCACGTCCGCCCAAACCATAGCCGACCTCATCCTCACTCAAGACGACTTGCAGGCCGCGTTTGAGCGTTTGCAGCCCGAAATTCAAACCGCCTTGAAAACCGCCGCCGCACGGGTCGAAAGCTACCACCAACGCCAAAAAATGGAATCGTGGACCTACGAAGACGAAGACGGCACGCTGTTGGGACAGCAGATTACACCGCTTGACCGCGTCGGCATTTACGTCCCCGGCGGCAAAGCGGCGTATCCGAGTTCCGTCATCATGAACGCCATGCCCGCCCATGTCGCAGGTGTGAAAGAAATCATCATGGTCGTCCCCACGCCCAAAGGCGAACGCAACGACATCGTGCTTGCCGCCGCCTTCGTCGCGGGTGTCACCAAAGTCTTCACCGTCGGCGGCGCGCAGGCGGTTGCCGCCCTCGCCTACGGTACTGAGTCCGTACCGCAGGTCGATAAAATCACCGGCCCGGGCAACGCCTTCGTCGTCGCCGCCAAACGCCGCATGTTCGGCGTGGTCGGCATCGACATGGTGGCAGGGCCGTCTGAAATCCTCGTCATCGCCGACGGCACCACGCCCGCCGACTGGGTGGCGATGGATTTGTTCAGCCAAGCCGAACACGACGAAATCGCCCAAGCCATCCTCATCGGCACGTCGCAGCCCTATCTCGACGAAGTCCAAACCGCCATGAACCGCCTCATCGAAACCATGCCCCGCCGCGACATCATCGAAGCCTCGCTCGGCAATAGGGGCGCGATGATACTCGCCAAAGACTTGGACGAAGCCTGCGAAATCGCCAACTACATTTCCCCCGAACACTTGGAATTGTCGGTAGAAAACCCGCAGGAATGGGCGAAAAAAATCCGCCACGCCGGCGCGATTTTCATGGGACGCTACACCAGCGAAAGCCTCGGCGACTACTGCGCCGGCCCCAACCACGTCCTGCCCACCAGCCGCACCGCCCGCTTCTCCTCGCCGCTGGGCACTTACGACTTCCAAAAACGCTCCAGCCTGATCCAAGTCTCCGAACAAGGCGCGCAGAAACTGGGTAAAATCGCCAGCGTGTTGGCACACGGCGAAAGCCTGACCGCCCACGCGCGCTCTGCCGAATTGCGTTTGAAAGACTGATTCGGGACGCAACTTGCCGCGAGGCCGTCTGAAAGCCTGTTCCGAATTGCCGGAACGTGTTTTTCGACGGCCTCGCGGCATTTTTGCGGCGTCTCAAACGAATATTCGCCCCGCCGTTTCCATACGGGCGGAACGGAATATGTAGTGGAAGCACTAGAAATAAAGGCCGTCTGAAATCTTTTCAGACGGCCTCAAACACTGCGTTACTCCACATCCAGCGGCACCCGGCGTTCAGGTACCGGAAAGGCGCGGTTAAGCAACGCCAGCTGTTCGTCCGACAGCTTTATCTGCAAACAGGCGGCCAGTTCCTTCATGTGCGCCAGCTTGCCGGTACGCGGAATCGACACCATGTTTTCCTGCGCCAGCGCAAAACAGAGCAGCACTTGGCAGCCGCTGACGCCCTGCTCCTGCGCCACCTGCCTGACCGCGGGGCTGTCTATCAGCCCGCTGCGCAACCCGCCTGCCTGCGCCAGCGGGCAATAGGCCATCGTCGGAATGCCGCGTTCGTCCTGATAGGGTTTCAACACGACTTCGATACCGCGCGACCCCAAGTGATACAGCACCTGGTTGGTCCGGCATCTGCTGCCGCCGTCGGTATCCTCCAGCAACTCCTGCATATCTTCCAAATCAAAATTCGACACGCCCCACGATTTGATTTTGCCCTTCGCCGCAGCCGCCTCCAGCGCGTCAACCGTTTCCTGAAGCGGCGTGCTGCCGCGCCAGTGGTAGAGGTACATATCCAGATAATCGGTTTGCAGCGCCTTGAGCGAAGCGTCGAGGCTCTGCTCCAGACGGTGGCGGCCGGCATTGGCGGGCAATACTTTGGAAACCAGATAGATTTCCTCGCGCGCAAACGGTTTGACGGCTTCGCCGACCAAACGCTCCGAGCGGCCGCCGCCGTAAAGTTCCGCCGTGTCGATAATCGTGATGCCCTGCTCCAATCCATAGCGCAGTGCGGCGATTTCCTCCGAACGCATTTCCGGACGGTCGCCCAAGCACCATGTCCCCATTCCCAATCTGCCGTGCCGCAATATGCCGTCTGCCATCGCCCTGCTCCTTTCAGTCCTGTGAAAATCCGTTCCGTTCGGACGGAACCCGGTATATTCGATTCAGACGGCCAAAAAAAGTTGCCTGTGGGCAGGAGGGCACCAAGGCAACAATTATCCAAAGAAAGTATATTTAGCTATAAAGTCTAGTAACCGTCTAGCTACAAAGAACTATATTATAAAACTTGCCTGATTGCAACTGTTTTTATTATTCATCCAATACCAGTCTCTGCTCAAACAGTTTTTTGATTTCAGATTGATGGCTGATACCGATGACGAGGGTGTCGGGTAAAGCACGTTTGAGGGTTTGCATCAGCGCCAATGCGGATTCGCCGTCGAGCTGGTTGGTGGCTTCGTCGAGGAACAGGATTTGCGGTTTGTGCAGCAGCGCGCGGGCGAGGCTGAGGCGTTGCTGTTCGCCGCCGGAAAGGATGCCGTGCCATTCGTATGGTTCGTCTAAATTATCTTTCAGGCGGTCTAGCCCGACCTGCTCCAAGGTCGTCTGAATAAGTCGGTCGTCTTGGCAGACGGTGTGGGGATAGCTGACGGTGTGGCGCAGGGTGTCGGCGGGGAGGTAGGGGCGTTGGGGCAGGAAGAGGAGGCTGCCGCCGAGGGCGAAGCTGCCTTGGTAATACGGCCATAAGCCTGCAAGGGCGCGCAACAGGGTGGATTTGCCGATGCCGCTTCTGCCTTCGAGCAATACCCATTCGGGGGCGTGGGCTTCGAGGTTGATGTCGGTGAGCAAGGGGCTGCCGGTTTGGGTGTGGACGGTGAGGTTTTGCAGGACGAGGATACCGCTTTGGCGGTGGTTGTTTAAAGTCAGGGCGGGTGCTGGGCGGGCGGCGCTTCTGCCTTCTTTTTCTACTTGTTCCAAGGCCGTCTGAAAACCGGAGAGGCGTTCGACGACTGCCGCCCATTCGATGAGGCGGCGGTAGGAGTCGGTGAACCAGCCGAAGCTGTCTTGGACGCGGGCAAACGATGTGCGGGTCTGCATCATGTCGCCGAAGGTCATGGTTTTGGCGAGGTACATGGGCAGGGTGGCGAGGATGGGGATGAAGATGCTGATGCGGACATAGGCCGCCCAGAAGGTTTCTTGGCGGAATTCGCAGTTGGTGAGCCGCCGCCAGTTGTCGCGGATGCGGAGGTAGCGTTGTTTCAGACGACCTGTTTCGGCTTCGCCGCCGTTGTAGAAGGCGATTTGTTCGGCGTGGTCGCGCACGCGCAGGAGGGCGGCGCGGTAGTCGGCTTCGCGGTGCTGACGGTCGATGTTGAGGTTTTTAAGTTTGCGGCCGACGAGGTGGGCAATCAGGGTGCTGATGACGGAATAAATCAGGGCAACCCAGACGAGGTAGCCGTGTATGGTGATGTCGCGCCCGCCGATGTTGAAGGTTTGCACGCCGGAGAGCGTCCACAATACGGCGACGAACGCGCTGAATTTGGCAATATTATTGATGAAAGAGCGGAACAGCCCGATGCTTTGGTCGGCGAGGAG
Organism: Neisseria oralis; assembly: GCF_045062685.1. NCBI lineage: Bacteria > Pseudomonadati > Pseudomonadota > Betaproteobacteria > Neisseriales > Neisseriaceae > Neisseria > Neisseria oralis. The sequence continues at coordinate 268,568 of NZ_JBJGEB010000003.1, read as the reverse complement.
GTAGATGTCTTCGGCGATGCGCTGGTCGGGGTTGTCGGGTTCGCCGGTCAGGCGCAGGCGGTAGTGTTTGTGGCCTTCGAGCCAGTTTTGCTGGAATTGTTCGGTCAGGTGGGTGCGCCAGCGGAAAATGAGGCGTTTTTGCAGCCAGTCGCCGCAGACGATGCAGCCGATTATCATCGCCATGTAGCCGAGGTATTCGACGATGAGTGCGGGCATGGACGCACCGTCAAACGCAGCCAGCGCGTCGTAGAAACGTTTGTCCCACGCGGCGATCCAAACGCTGATGGTGATGGAACAAAGGGTGAAGCCGATGAGGACGGCGAGCATCAGCCATTGAATGCGCCCGTGTGCCCCTGTCCAAAAAGGGCGGGCGAGTCGGAAGAATTTTTTGAGGATGTTCATGGATTTGTGTTTGTATCGATAATGAAAGGCCGTCTGAAATCGGGATTGTACTTTCAGACGGCCTTATTTCATACGGCGGCTACATCTTCCACTTCAGGCTGAACACGGCATTGCGCGGTTCGCCGTAGAAGCTGCCGCTGTTGGCGGCACGGCTGTATTGGTTTTCGTAGTAGCGTTTGTCGGTCAGGTTGTTGACCGCCAGCCCCAGTTGCAGGTTTTTGCTCGGGCGGTATTGTACGTTGGTATTCCAAACCGTGTAGCTGCCTTGCTTGATGGAACCGTAGGAGTTGGCAGTTTTGCTGCTGCTCTTTACTCCCAGTCCGACCGTCCATTTGCCGTCATCCACCGGCAGGATATAGCTGGTGTAGAGACGGAACATATGTTTCGGCGTATGGCTGCTGAAGTTGTAGCCTTTTCGGCGCGATTCAACATTGTCACCGACGCTGTTGCGGTTGGTACTGCGGTTGAAGGTGTAGCCTGCGTAAACCTGCCAACGGTCGGTCAGGCTGCCGGAAATTTCGGCGTCCAAACCGCGGCTGCTTTGATCCAGCGGTTCCCAATAAGGGTGCGGACGGGCATTGACGCGTTGGTTGTTGTTGTCTTTGTCGGTGCGGTAGAGGGCGACGGAAGTATTCAGACGACCTTCGTTCCATTCGCCTTTCCAGCCGATTTCGTAGTTGCGTCCCATAATCGGCGGCAGAAGGTTGTCGTTGTAGTCGCGGTTCATCGTTTGTTTGAAGATGGATGTATAGGCGGCGTAAACGCTTTGTTTAGGTGTAATGTCGTAAGTGATGCCGGCATAGGGGATGAAGCGGTTGCGTTTGAGCGCGTAATACGTGCCTTCCGAGCTGTCTTTGAGGTTTCTGTCCCAATAGAGGTTGCGGTGCCAGTTGGTATAGCGTCCGCCGACAATGACGTGCAGTTTGTCGGTAGGATTGATGCGCGCGCCCAAACCGAAGGCGTGGGTGCGGTAGCTGCCGTTGCCGCCGCGTGACTTGGCGGTATCGGCATTCCAATCGGGTTTGGCTTTTTCGCTGCCGTTGAATGCATCCGCGTTATAGGTGCTGCTGTCGTCGAACCAGCGGTTGCCCGTGTTCATCTTCTCTTTGGAATAGCTGTGCATGAAGAAGAGGTCATGGCTTTGGCCGAAGGCGAAGATGCGGCCGGTCAGGTTGTTTTGGAAAGTAAACTGGCGGCTGTCCGTGTCGTAGCGGTCGAAGCTGTAAGTTTTGCCCAAACCGTCCGTACCTATACCGTTATCTGTGCCGCCCAGCGTGTAATATTCTTTTAAGCTGTCGCTTTTGCGCCAGTCCAGCTTGCTGCTCAGTTTCCAGTTGTCGTTGAAATAATGTTCAAATTCGGCAAAGAGGTTGTGTTTTTTCAGACGGGCTTCGTTCCAATCTGCGCCGAGATAGCGGCTGCGTTTCCATTCTTTGCCGTCAGCGCGCATGGGCAGACCGTCGGGGTCGGGCGTTTTGGTTTGGTTGAGATAGCTTGCGCCCCAAGTGAGCTTGCTGTTGTCGCCGATGTCTTTGTCCATCACGCCGTAAAGCAGGATGTCGCGGCCGCCGGATTGGTCTTGGAAGGTTTTGTTGCTGCCAGCCGAGCCGACAAAGCGTCCGCGCAGGCCGTGTTCAGGACTTAAAGCGCCTGACGCGTCAAACGTGCCGCCCACTTTGCCCCATGTGTTGACCGTCAAATCGGCGGAAAGCTGGCGTTTGGAGGTCGGTTTCTTACGGACGGCGTTAATCGTGCCGCCCGGTTCGTTGTTTGCCTGCGTCAGCCCGGCCGCGCCGCGTACCACTTCGATGCGGTCGTACATCGCTATATCGGTTACGCTGGTCGGGTCGCCGGACGGACCGCCCAAGCCGAATCCGCCGGGCGAACCGATTTGAGTGGCAATGCCGTCTTCTTCAAGTTGCTCGATAAAATAGCCGCGCGACATGAAATGCGTGCGCCCGCCGCTTTTGAAGACGTTGACGCCCGTAGCGTTTTGCAACGCGCCTTCGAGACTGGTCACGCCTTGGTCTTCAAGTTGTTTTTTGGTGATGACGCTGACGGATTGGGGAATTTCCCTCGGAGAAAGCACCAATCCCGTAGTCGAACGCATCGCGGATACGGTGTAGCTGTTTTGATTTTCGGTACGCAAGCTGCGGTTTTTGCCGACCACATTGACCTGCTTTAATTCCACCTGCTGCACTTCTTCAGCGGCGTGAACGGCTTGCGGCAGCGCGGCAAGGCAGAGTGCCAAGGTGCTGAGTTTGAAAAGTTTCTCTTTGTTTATATTGTTCATTTGATTGATTCCAGATAAAGCTGTTGTCGTAAAATGTTTATTTTTATTTGATATTTATAACCATAAAAACTATAAATATTCAAAGTATTATGTTTTTCAGACGACCTGCGTCAGATAAAACGAATAAAATTTATCAAACCCTTGCGGATAAAAAAATGTTGCCGCCGGGCGGAATACCCAATGGCAACTACTTATCCAAGGTTGCAAAGATAGATATAAGGAACTAGCTGAAAATTAGTTATAAAGAACTATACTCTAGCTGTAAAAATTGGCAATCGTTTTTTTCAGACGGCCTCACGTTTTTTCACACATCTTGTCATAAATCAAAGTGGAGAGGATGGTTTTACGACCTTTGTCCGTGCATCCGAAAACCGCCATCCTAACCTTCCCCCGCCGGATCAGGGAAGATACGGGATGACTGTCGTGGTTAAGGTGGGCGTATGAAACCCTCTTTTTTGTAAATCCAAAGGCCGTCTGAAAACCCGACATGAAACTGAATTTCAGACGGCCTCCCAATCAGATACATATCGTTTTTTCTTTCCGTCCGCCAAAGCTATATGGGTTTTCAAGCGGTTTGGTTTTATAATCCGTTTTTTCGATCCTGCCCTGCCTCCTCCCATGCAAACCGCCCTTATCCTTCAGTCCCCGTCTCTGACAGACCGCAATTCAAACGTATTGGCCCATTTCAACCTTCCCGCCCCCGTCGCGGGCAATAACAGCCTGCGATTTGCCGTGGATTCGGCGTTCACGCTGCCGGCCGGAGAAAAGGAAGTCTTGGCCCGCCAACAAATCGACCATGCAATCCTGCCCGATATGGCTTTTGAAGATTTGGGACTGATTGTGAGCGATATGGATTCGACATTGATTACCATCGAATGCGTGGACGAAATCGCGGAAGGAGTCGGTTTGAAAGACAAAGTGGCGGAGATTACCGAGCGTTCGATGTGCGGCGAACTGGATTTCGAGCAGTCTTTACGCAGCCGCGTGGCATTGTTGGAAGGCTTGGACAGCCGCGTGTTGGAAGAAGTGTATGAAAACGTGCTGCAACTCTCGCCGGGCGCGGAATTTCTGTTGGACGAATGTAAAAAGCACGATGTGAAATTCATGTTGGTATCGGGCGGATTTACCTTCTTTACCGAACGTCTGCAACAACGTTTGGGCTTCGAATACCACTACGCCAACGTATTGGAAATAAAAAACGGCAGGCTGACAGGCCGTCTGAAAGGAAAAATCATCGACGCGCAGGCCAAAGCGGATTTGCTGCGCGAATACCGTAGCCGTCTGGGTTTGCAACCGCACCAAGTGCTGGCGATGGGCGACGGCGCCAACGATATTCCGATGCTGAAAGAAGCCGGTATCGGCGTAGCTTACCATGCCAAACCGAAAACCCAGGCCAATGCCGATGCCTGCATCAACTTCGGCGGCTTGGAGCGTGTGCGCGGCTGGTTCAGGTAATCAAGCAAAAGGCCATCCTGCAACGCCCGCCTTACCGGAATGGACCAAAAGGCCGTCTGAAAACAGTGTTTTCAGACGGCCTTTCATTTGAATCCGATAAAAATCAGGCTTCTTTATTTTCGGTCGCTTTTTGACGCAGGCGCAAACTCAATTCTCGCAGCTGTTTGTCGTCCACCGCATTCGGCGCGTTGGTCAGCAGACATTGGGCGCGTTGGGTTTTCGGGAAGGCAATCACGTCGCGGATGGATTCGGCGCCGGTCATCAGCGTCACCAGACGGTCGAGGCCGAATGCCAAACCGCCGTGCGGAGGCGCGCCGAATTTCAGGTTGTCCAAGAGGAAGCCGAATTTTTCCTGTTGCTCTTCGGGGCTGATTTTCAGAGCGGCGAACACTTTTTCCTGTACGTCGGCACGATGGATACGGATGGAACCGCCACCGATTTCCCAGCCGTTCAACACCATGTCGTAGGCGCGGGCCAGGCAGTTTTCAGGATCGGATGCCATCAGGTCTTCATGGCCTGGCTTGGGCGAGGTGAACGGATGGTGCATGGCTGCCCAGCGGTCGCCGTCTTCATCGTATTCGAACATCGGGAAATCAACGACCCACAAAGGTTTCCATTCGTCCACGAAGTAGCCGTTTTCCGCGCCGTGTTCCAAACCGACTTTGATACGCAGCGCGCCGATGGCTTCGTTCACGACTTTGGCTTTGTCTGCGCCGAAGAAGATGATGTCGCCGTTTTGCGCGCCGGTACGCTCAATGATTTCTTTCAGGGCGTTTTCAGACAGGAATTTCACGATTGGAGATTGCAGACCGCTGTCTTCGCCGTTGGAAAGGTTGCTGACATCGTTCACTTTGATGTACGCCAAACCTTTCGCGCCGTAGATGCCGACAAATTTCGTGTATTCGTCGATTTCTTTACGGCTGAATTTCGCGCCGTTCGGTACGCGCAGGGCAACCACGCGGCCGCCCTTCATGTCGGCTGCGCCACGGAAGACTTTGAATTCTTCCGTTTTCATCAGGTCGGTCAGCTCGGTGAATTTCAGGCTGATGCGCATATCGGGTTTGTCGGAGCCGTAGTAGAACATGGCTTCGGCGTAAGGCATACGCGGGAAATCGCCCAAGTCCACGCCCAACGCGTCTTGGAAGACTTGTTTCGCCATGCCTTCGGTGATGTCCATGATTTCATCCTCGTTCAAGAACGAGGTTTCCAAGTCGATTTGGGTGAATTCAGGCTGGCGGTCGGCACGCAAGTCTTCGTCGCGGAAGCACTTAGTGATTTGGTAGTAACGGTCGAAACCCGCCACCATCAACAGTTGTTTGAACAATTGCGGCGATTGCGGCAGCGCGAAAAACTCGCCCGGATGAACGCGGCTCGGCACGAGGTAGTCGCGCGCGCCTTCGGGAGTGGAGCGGGTCAACATCGGGGTTTCGATGTCGATGAAGCCTTGCGCATCCAAATAACGGCGAACACCCATAGCGACTTGATAACGCAGGCGCAGGTTGCGCTGCATCACCGGACGGCGCAGGTCGATAACGCGGTTGGTCAGGCGCACGTTTTCGCTGATGTTTTCGTCGTCGATTTGGAACGGCGGCGTAGCGGCGGTGTTCAACACTTCGATTTCTTTGGCCAGGATTTCGATTTTGCCGGAAATCATTTTGTCGTTGGTCGTGCCTTCGGGACGGTTGCGCACGCGGCCGGTAATGCTCAAAACGTATTCGTTGCGGGCGGAATCGGCAGTGGCAAACGCTTCGGGCGTATCGGGGTCAATCACGACTTGGACGATGCCTTCGCGGTCGCGCAGGTCGATAAAAATCACACCGCCGTGGTCGCGCCGGCGGTGTACCCAGCCTTTGACGGTTACGGTTTGGTCTAAGTATTGCTCGCTGATCAGGCCGCAATAGTTGGTACGCATAAAATCACCTTTTGATAATGTTTGATTTGATATTTAACAGGCTAGGCCGTCTGAAAACCCGTTTCAGACGGCCTGAAGTGGTATTTTAGGAAATCCGCCCTCCAGACTGCCCACCGTCTTCCGAAAGTTTGACGGGCAATTCGTCCGGCATCACCATTCCCAGCGAAATCACATATTTCAAGGCCTCGTCCACGCTCATGTCGAGTTCGCGCACGTCGCTCTTTTTCACCATGATGTAATAGCCGCCGGTCGGGTTGGGCGTGGTCGGAACATATACGGAAACGTATTCTTCATCCTGCGGCAAGCTGTTTTGCAACGCTTGGGGAATGCTGCCGGAGACAAATGCCAACGTCCAGATTTCAGGCTGGGGAAACGGCACGAGAACGGGCGTTTTAAACGAGCGGCTGCCGTCTGAAAGCAGCGACTCGGATACTTTTTTAACGCTGGTATAGATGGATTTGACGACGGGAATATGGCTCAGCATCCCGTCCCACGCGGAAATAATCCGCTTGCCCAATACGTTGGCCCCGAACAACCCTGTGATAAACAACGCCGCCACGGTCAGGATGACGCCCAATCCGGGCACATCGAATCCGATAAGGTTTTTCGGCTGCCACCGCAGCGGCAACAGATTAATCAACTGGTCGGAAGCCGACACGATATAGTTGATGACCCAAATGGTTACGGCAATGGGCAGCCATACCAGCACGCCCGTTATCAGGTATTTTTTCAATGCCTTGCCTATTTTGCCGCTTTCGGCTTTATGTTCTGCCATTTTATTCCGTATTTTGCATTCCGACGGTTTTTGCCAAACGCGTCATTATACGCGCTAGGCCGGTAGGAAACGAATGTTTTTGCGCACCGGCCGTTAGATTCCGTCCCAATCGTTGAACATCAGGCCGATGCCGATACCGTTCTGTTTGTGATTGTAATCAATAAGGCTTTCGCCATAGCCGTGGAAGCCGCGCACCACACCTTTCAGACGGCCTTTAAGCGGGAAGGTATAAGCCGCCTCCACTGCGCCGTGTCCGATTTTCGGGTTGTAACGCCAAACCGAATAAATATTTTTCTTGTCGTCCAAGCGGTATTGCACCTTCAGGTCGCCATAGCCCATGTAGTCTTTAATGTCGGGATTGTCGTTGTCGTCGTTACTTTTGTCGAACACGGGCAGCCACAGCCGCGGCACCAGCGTCAACCTGCCCCATTCCATGCCCGCCATCGTATATACCCTGTTCCACGAACGCGATTCCGGACGGCTCTGACCGTTGGATGTGTGCAGGAATCCCGCGCCTATCATGCGCAACTTGCCGCCGAAGGGCAAATCAGCCTTCACCGGCTGGGTGAGGAAAATTTCCGGCTCGTAGTCGGTATTGCGGAAAGGCGCAGATTTACGGCCTTGATTGTAAATCTGCCAATCGGATTTCTGAGTATATCCGAACCATAAATCGGCACGGCTTTTAAACAAATCTTCTGCAATTTTGCTTTTAAAGGAAACCTGCATTTTGACTTCGGCGCGCTTTTGCTCGGAGAAACGTTCCGCAGACGTCGTACCGCGGGTCGGTGAATGCGGGGAATAATTCGGGCTGCTGTTGTACCACACGGGTAAAAGGTACATGGGATTGTGTTCGCGTACAGACAAAATCCCGCGGGTGTCGTTTTTGTCCAAATCATACATGGCGCTCAGCGGCGAATACGATTCGGCGGCTTTGTGCAGGTCTTCCTCGGCAACATTATGTTCAGGCTTGTCGAAAACAATGACTGCTTCTTTCTTTTCCAAACCTTCGCTGACTGTTTTCTTCAAATCGACAGGTGTTTTGACCTCGGCCTTTTCCGTCGCGGCAGGAAGCGGTTTGACCGGCGGCAACTGCGCAGCATAGACTTTGTCGTAACAGGCCAAACGCAGCGCATTGTCTTCCACTGTCGTGCACTGCAAGGCGGCATCCGCCGCCCATGACATCGGCGACAGCACGGCAAATCCCGCGCCCAGAACCATATACTGTTTGAATTTCATACTGTTACCGTTTCTAAAAATCATTTTCAGACGGCCTCCGAAAATCCGTAACCCAAACAGCCGTTACCGCAAGACCATCTTGTTTTCGAAGTATATAGGCAGACAGGCCGTCTGAAAACATTTCCGCCGGACAAAGCAAAGCCCCTGGGAATATTCCGCTCAGGGGCATCTGCATCGTGCCGCGGCCTTTCCGCAGCGAAACCAGTCAAAATCAAGCCAATGCTTTAATTTTGGCAGACAGGCGGCTCTTGTGGCGGGCCGCTTTGTTTTTGTGATAAACACCTTTATCGGCGATACGGTCGATAACTTTTACCGACTCTTTGTAAACAGCCTGGGCGGCGGCTTTATCGCCTGCTTCGACAGCTTTCAGCACCTTCTTAACCGCAGTACGGAAAGCGGTACGCAGGCTGGCGTTGTGGGCGCGTTGTTTAACCGATTGGCGGGCACGTTTGCGGGCTTGTGCGCTGTTTGCCATATTGAATATCTCCTGAAAAAACTAATTTCATAAACGTGCTATTGTAAAGACTAAGGTATTTATGCGCAAGTAGTTTGTCTGTAAAAGCCTGTTTCCCCTTATCCTGCGAATCGGCCGGAATCCGGCTGAGATACGATGCCGAAGCCTTTTCCGCTCGGTATCGAACCCCTTATATCGCTTTGATTTTTATCGTTCATTACATTACAATAGCCCCACACCGCTCCGGGGTGTTTTGGGGCGCCGGTGTTGTTTTATTCCCTACAACCTTTCATCAGGAAAATAACCCGTATGAAAAAATCCGTATTAGCCGTATTGGCGGCATTGTCGCTGGCCGCCTGCGGCGGCGGGCAGAAAGCCGAACCTCAAGCCGGTGCGCAAGCATCTGCTGCCAACGCCGGTACGCCTGCCGCAACCGATACCCTCAATATCTACAACTGGTCGAACTATGTCGACGAAAGTACGGTTGACGATTTCAAAAAGCAGAACAAACTCAAACTGCGCTACGATTTATATGAAAACAACGAGACTCTGGAAGCGAAAATGCTGACCGGCAAATCGGGGTATGACCTAGTGGTGCCGGGCATCGCCTTCCTGCCGCGCCAAATCGAGGCCGGAGCGTATCAGAAAATTAATAAGGACCTGATTCCCAACTATAAAAATATCGACCCCGAACTGCTGAAGATGCTGGAAACCGCCGATCCGAGCAATCAGTATGCAGTGCCGTATTTCTCCGGCGTGAACACTTTGGCGATTACGGCGAAAGGCAAAGAAATCTTGGGCGACAAACTGCCTGAAAACGGCTGGGATTTACTGTTCAAACCGGAATACACCAACAAACTGAAATCCTGCGGCATCGCGCTGTGGGACACGCCGAGCGAAATGTTCCCGATTGTCCTGAACTATCTAGGTAAAGACCCCAAAGGTTCGAATCCTGCCGACATCAAGGCGGCGGCGGAAGTGTTGAAAGCCATCCGTCCCGACGTTAAACGCTTCAGCCCGTCCATCATCGACGAGCTGGCACGCGGCGAAATCTGTCTGGCGGCGGGCAACGGCGGCGATTTGAACTTGGCCAAAGCCCGCTCGGAAGAGGTGAAAAACAATGTCGGCATCGAGGTGTTGACTCCGAAAGGCATGGGCTTCTGGATTGAATCGTGGTTGATTCCGGTCGATGCGAAAAACGTCGCTAACGCCCACAAATACATCGACTACACGCTGGACCCCGAAGTGGCTGCGAAAAACGGTATTGCCGTTACCTTTGCGCCCGCAAGCAAACCGGCGCGTGAAAAAATGCCGGCCAAATTGGTTGCCACCCGTTCCATCTTCCCGACTGCGGAAGACATGAAAAACGGTTTCGTGATGCCGCAAATGAGTTCGGACGCAAAAAAACTGAGCGTGAACCTGTGGCAGAAAATCAAAGTAGGTTCGCACTAAGCGTTTGATGCCGTGAGGCCGTCTGAAATCGGTTTTTCAGACGGCCTCTGTTTTTTTTGCGCTTCCCTACCCGCCCATACAAACGCCCCGCCCGAAATTCTCTATATAATGGCGGCAACCTATTTCCCTCCGATTAGCCATGACCGTTTATTTCATTGCCGACCTGCACCTGAGCGAAGCCCGCCCGGACCTGACCGAACTCTTCCTGCACTTTATGTATGGCGAGGCGGAAAAAGCGCAGGCGGTTTACATACTCGGCGACCTGTTCGACTTTTGGATAGGCGATGACGAACGCTCCGTCCTGACGGATACGGTCAAACAGGCCATCCGCCATCTGACCGGACGCGGGGTAAAATGCTATTTTATCCACGGCAACCGCGATTTCCTGCTCGGCAAACGTTTCGCCGCGGAAACCGGCATGATTTTGCTGCCCGAATACCAAACGGTTGATTTGTTCGGACGGAAAACGCTCATCTGCCACGGCGACACCTTGTGTACGGACGATGTCCGCTACCAGCAGTTCCGCCGCAAAGTGCACCAAAAATGGCGGCAGAAGCTGTTTCTGCTGCTGCCGCTGCCGCTGCGAGTCAGCATCGCAAAAAAAATCCGCCAAACCAGCAAGCAGGACAAACAGCGCAAAGCGGCCGAAATCATGGACGTCAACCCGCAAACTGTGGCCGAAACGGTCGGCAGATACGGGGCGGACCTGCTGATACACGGCCATACCCACCGCCAGAACATCCACCGCAACGACGGATTTACGCGGATTGTATTGGGCGACTGGAAAAAGGACCAAGCGTCCATCCTGAAAATCGACGAACACGGATTTGGATTTATCTGAAACAAACCGCAGGCCGTCTGAAAATTGTTTCAGACGGCCTGCGGTTTGTTCAGCGGCTCCGTTGTAACAAAGTCAGACGGACTCCGTCAGAATGCTTCGCCCACTTTCACACCGCCCTCGGTGTCTTTCGGCGACGCCAGCCGCGCGGTGACTTCCCGGGCGGCTCGGAATGCCTCGGTCCGTATTGTTTTTTCTGCCTCGTCCGCCCCCAACGTATTGGCCATATACTGCCAGCGGGCGGCGAGTTCGGCATTGTCGGGCATATCGAAACCGTCCCTCAGTTCGTCAACCAAATCGGGGCGGTTGCACACCAGCACGATGTCGCAGCCCGCATCGAACGAAATCCGCGCCCGCTCTTTGATGCCGCCTGCGCCGCACGCGCCTTTCATCGTCAGGTCGTCTGAAAAAATCACGCCTTTGAAGCCGATGTCGCGGCGCAGGATGTCTTTCAGCCATTTTGCGGAAAATCCGGCCGGATTGCCGTCTACCTGCGGATAAACCACATGGGCGGGCATAACCGCCGCCATGCCTGCCGCGCTCATTCTGCGGAACGGCACGATGTCTGCGGCTTCCAGCTCCGCCATACTGCGGCCGTCCTGCGGCAGGACATGATGGCTGTCGCCTTCGACGAAGCCGTGGCCGGGGAAGTGTTTGCCGCAAGACTTCATGCCGCCGCGGTTCAGCCCTTTCTGTAAGGCCAAAGCCAGCTCGGCCACGGTTTCGGCATCATGGTGGAAACTGCGGTTGCCGATAACGGCGCATTGCCCCCAATCCAAATCCAGCACGGGGGTAAACGACAGGTCGATGCCGCAGGCGGAAAGTTCGGCAGCCAGCACCCAGCCGACCTGTTCGGCTTGCGCCTTGGCCGCATCGGGGCCTTGTTCGTCCCAAATCCGGCCCAATACGTTCATGGCGGGCAGGCGGGTGAAACCGTCGATAAAACGCTGCACGCGGCCGCCTTCGTGGTCGACCGCCACAATCAGTTCGGGCGTGCGCACGGCTTTGATTTCGCGCACCAGTTCTTTGAGCTGCGCCACGTTTTCGAAATTGCGGCGGAACAGAATCACGCCGCCGACGGCAGGGTCAAGCAGACGCTGTTTTTCTTCGTCGGTCAGACGGAAGGCGTTGACATCGGCCATTACCGGGCCACGCGGGATGATGGGTAGGGTCATTTTGTCCTTTCGGAGTCAGGGCGGCTGTGTTTCCCGCCGCTTTGAGTCTGTTTTGCATTTTCAGACGGCCTCCGGATACACGGAAGGCCGTCTGAAACAACGATTAATCAAGATTTCTGCGCGGCATTCTTACTTTTCAGCATTAAAATCAATGCGGTCAACACCACGCCTGTTACAGCAAAACCCAGCAGTGCCGATTTGGCGAAACCCAAAGCCAGATAACCCGCACCCGCCGCCGCCGCCACCGTCAGCGCATAAGGCAGTTGCGAGGTAACGTGGTCCATGTGGTTGCAGCGTGCGCCGGTGGACGACAAAATCGTCGTGTCGGAAATGGGCGAACAGTGGTCGCCGCACACTGCGCCGGCCATGACTGCCGACATACAGGGAATCACCAGCGTGGCGTCGACTTTGACCGCCATTGCGGCGGCAATCGGCAGCATGATGCCGAACGTGCCCCAGCTTGTGCCGGTAGCGAACGCCATCACGCTGGCCAATAGGAACAGGATAACGGGCAGGAAGCCGGAATTGATGTTGCCGGCAACCAGCGTGGAAAGGTATTCGCCGGTGTGCATTTCGCTGACCACGGTACTGATGAGCCACGCTAAAATCAAAATGGTAATCGCGCCGAACATGGATTTTATGCCCTGCCAAACCGCTTTGCCGTAATCGGAGGGTTTGATGGCGCCGACGGTGGTCAGCAATACCGCCGCCACACCCGACAACCCGCCGACCACCAGCGAAGTGTTCACATCGGTATTTTCAAACGCCCCCAAAATACTGAAAGTTTCCAGCGAACGGCTGCCGGTGTACAACATGGCGGACACGGTGGCAAAAATCAGCACCAGCATGGAAATAATCAGCGCGTAAACCCGCCCTTTCACGCCGTCTGAAATCTGGGCCTCGTCGTGGTTTTCATGTTGTGCGGCATGTTCGAGGCGCGCCATCGAGCCGATGTCGAAGGAAAACCAAGCGACGACAAACACCATAATCAGCGCGAACAAGGCGTAGTAATTCATCAGGCTCATGGCGACGAACGTGCCCATCGGCGTGTATCCGGTGATTTTGTAAGTAACGAGCAAACCGGCCAGCGTGGCGATAATCGAGGCGCCCCAGCTTGAGACGGGCATCAGCACGCACATCGGCGCGGCGGTCGAGTCAAGGATATAGGCCAGCTTGGCGCGGGAAATTTTGAATTTGTCGGCAACAGGGCGAGCAATCGCACCCACGGCGAGGCTGTGGAAATAGTCGTCGATGAAAGTAACGAATACCAGTCCCGCCGTCAGCATTTTCGCCCCGCGTTTGTCTTTGATATGGTGCTTCGCCCAATCTGCAAACGCCTGATTGCTGCCGGAATAAGTGAGCAGCGAGGTAAACACGCCCAGCAGCAGCAGGAAAATCAGGATTTTAAGCTTGCCCAGCGACCAGCCGCCGTCCGTCCAGACCAGCCCGACCGCCATATCTTTCAAGTGCAGCAGGGTGTTTGACGGATTCCCGCCCGCCAGCAGCACCGCACCGAGAATAATGCCGATTCCCAGCGACAGCAGCACGCGGCGGGTAACGACTGCCAGCAACAAGGCCAGCGCGGCGGGGACGACGGATAAGAACGAATGTGAATAATCGGCCAATTCCATAAGTTGTCTGTTTTCTTGTAATTTTCAGACGGCCCGACCAAGCCTCCGGGGCCGTCTGAAATATTGAACATACGCAGCGGGGCGCGGCCCCCCTGTCGTCGGGAAACGGACGGCAGCAAAATACCCGCCGTTTTGGAGCGGGTATTCTACCATCGATACAGGCTTTGATGCCGTCTGAAATGTTTTTTATTGCAGGTTCAACGCCAAAAACAGCGTGTTGCCGTCGCGCTGCACCAAGAGCGGCACGTTTTTACCCGCATTTTCCAATGCGCTGCGGAAGGTGGATTCGTCGTCTACCGTAATCTGGCTCACGGCTAAGATTTCGTCGCCGCGCTTCAAGCCTGCACGTTCGGCGGCCCCCGTTACCCGCGTTACAATCAAATGCTGTTTGTTATCGGAATTCTGCACCTGCAAGGTCAGTCCGGTATTTTCGACGGTAAAACCCGCCGCATCCGGCTGTTTGGCGGGATTGCTGCTGCCGGAGCTGCCGGTTTCCACCGATGCGCCGACGCTGCCGAGCTGTACTTTGACGGAAATTTCTTCGCCCTTACGCCATACGCCCAACCTGACTTCCTTACCCGGGGCAATCGCACCCACCATAACGGGCAGGTCGCTGGAGGCGCGCACTTCCTCGCCGTTGACGCTGCGCACGATGTCGCCCACCTGCAAACCGGCCTGGGCCGCCGGACTGTTGGGCATGATTTTGGCGACCAGTGCGCCGCCGGCCTTGTCCAAACCGAACGATTTGGCCAAATCATATGATACTTCCTGAATAATCACCCCGAGCTGGCCGCGCTGCACCTTGCCGGTTTTCTTGATTTGGTCGGCCACATTCATCGCCACATCAATCGGGATGGCGAACGAAATGCCCATAAATCCGCCGCTGCGGCTGTAAATCTGCGAATTGATGCCGACCACCTGCCCTTTCAGGTTAAACAGCGGCCCGCCCGAATTGCCGGGGTTGATGGCGACGTCGGTCTGGATGAACGGCGTATAGTTTTCGTTCGGCAGGCTGCGGCCCTTGGCGGACACGATGCCGGCGGTGATGCTGTTGTCGAAGCCGAACGGTGCGCCGATGGCCGCCACCCATTCGCCCGGTTTCAAATCTTTCGGATTGCCGATTTTGACCACGGGCAGGTCTTTGGCGTCGATTTTAATCAGGGCGACGTCGGATTGCTGGTCGGAACCGATTAATTTAGCCGAATACGCACGTTTGTCGTTCAGCAACACCTTGATATTGGCCATATTGGCAACGACGTGGGTGTTGGTCAGGATGTAGCCGTCCTGGCTGATGATGAAGCCCGAACCGAAATTCAGTTCGTCGCTGCCTTCGTCCTGTTCGGGCATATCGGGCATGTTCGGCACCAGACGCTTGAAAAACTCGTAAAACGGATCGTTGTCGGGAAACTGGCTCAAATCCATGCTGTTTTCTTCGGAATTGTCGGCACTCTTCACCGCTTTGGTCGCCTGGATATTGACCACTGCCTGCCCTTCCTGCTCGAACAGTTGGGCAAAGTCGGGCAGCAGCATGTTGACGCTGCCGTCGTTTTTCTTGGTTTCGATGCGTTGTACCAGCTCACCGCTTTTATCGTTGTTGCCGAAAAAACTTTCCACTTTGTCGCACCCGCCCAGCACCAATGCCGAAGCGGCTACCACTGCTAAATATGCGTGCTTTTTGTTCACGGAGTGTCCTTTTATTACCGTTGGCTGCTTTATTGTTTGAAGCTAAAGCCGGATTGTAAACGAAATCCGCCATATCCGCATCCGCCGGATATGCCGCCTTTCTTTTCAAAATAAACGATTGCCGAAGCGGATTTTGCCCTGAAAACAGCAGGTTCCAAGGCAGGTTGTTTCCAAATTGCCAATCCGCCCTTCGGCTCCATACTGCCCCATGTTGAGGCGGACGGTGCGTTCCGCAATAGCCGCCTGCCTGTTAGTCGCTTCATTTTATTAAAATTTACCGTTGCACACGCCGATTCCGCCCGATGCGGCAAACCGTCCCGGTTTCAGACGGCCTCTTTCCCCTGACTACATCAGTTTGGCCGGATATTCGCACAAATCGTTGATAATGCAGGTTTTACATTGCGGTTTCAACGCTTTGCAGGTGTAGCGGCCGTGCAGGATGAGCCAATGATGCGCGTCCATCAGAAACTCTTTCGGCACAAAGCGCATCAGCTTGTCCTCCACCTCGCGCACGTCCTTGCCCGGCGCGATTTTGGTGCGGTTGGAAACGCGGAAGATATGGGTGTCGACCGCCATGACCGGCTGCCCGAACGCCGTGTTCAGCACCACGTTTGCCGTTTTGCGCCCCACTCCGGGCAGTGCTTCCAGCGCGGCACGGTCGGCGGGCACTTCGCCGTGATATTTTTCCAGCAGGATGCGGCAGGTCTGCATGATATGTTTGGACTTGGTTTTGTAAAGCCCTATGGTTTTGGTGTATTCCATCACGCCGTCCAACCCCAAATCCAGCATCGCCTGCGGCGTGGCGGCCACGGGAAACAGTTTTGCCGTCGCCTTGTTCACGCCTACGTCGGTGGCCTGCGCCGACAAGAGGACGGCGATAAGCAGCTCGAAGGGCGAGTTGAAGTTGAGTTCGGTGGTCGGGTGCGGATTGGCGGCGCGGAAACGCTCGAAGATTTCTTGTCGGATGCGTTTGTTCATGATGCGGGTGCGGTTTGTATGTTTTTGAAATGAGTGGGATTATAACGCAAAAGGCCGTCTGAAACCCGACGTTTTGGGGTTTCAGACGGCCTCTATGCTTGGTTAGGCCTGTTCTGCCAACACCGCTTCAATCAATTCCTGCGCGCCGTCGTCCGCCAGCTTTTTGGCAACCGCGCGTCCGAGCGCGTCGGCGTAGGCGGCGGGGGCTTGCGCGTCTGCCTGCAAGATTACCGAGCCGTCGGGGTGTCCGACCAGTCCGCGCAGGGTGAGCAGGCCGTTTTCTTCGGTGCAATACGCGGCAAGCGGTACTTGGCAGCTTCCGCCCAACGCGCGGGCGAGGGCGCGTTCGGCGGTCACGCAGGCGTGTGTTGTGTCGTGGTTTAAGGGTTTCAATACGTCGAGAAGGTCGGTGCGGTGTGCGGCGATTTCGATGCCCAACGCGCCTTGTCCGGCAGCGGGCAGGCTGTCGGCTTCGGAGAGAATCAGGCGGATGCGTTCATCCAGTTCCAAACGCTGCAATCCGGCGGCGGCGAGGATGATGGCATCGTATTCGCCGTTATCAAGTTTGGACAGGCGGGTTTGCACGTTGCCGCGCAGGGGTTTAATCACTAAGTGCGGGTAGCGGGCGCGCAACTGGGCTTCGCGGCGCAGGCTGGATGTGCCGACGATGGCGCCTTTGGGCATTTCCTCCAAACGCGCGTATTGGTTGGATACGAACGCGTCAAACGGATTGGCGCGCTCGCCGATGGCGGCAAGGGCGAAGCCTTCGGGCAAATCCATCGGCACGTCTTTAATCGAATGCACCGCCAAATCGGCGCGTCCGTCTTGCAAGGCTTGTTCCAGCTCTTTGATAAACAGGCCTTTGCCGCCGATTTTCGACAGGGTTTTGTCCAAAATCTGGTCGCCGCGCGTGGTCATGCCCAAGATTTCGACTTCGCAGTCGGGATACAGGGCTTTCAGACGGCCTTGGATATGCTTCGCCTGCCACATGGCAAGCAGGCTTTCGCGGCTGGCAATGACGAGTTTTTTCGGATTCATAACGATGCTTAGGCAATTAAAACAGACAGGGCGTAAGTCTAACATAAACGGCCCGCCGCCACCTCACCGCGAAAGCCTGCCGAAATTTGATTTTACTGTTTTAAAAACCGCGCCCGAAATGATATATTCTGCATCACCCTCCTCCTTACGGCCTACCCCATGAAGCGTGCTAAAAAATACCCGTTCCTGCAATTACAGCGCCGGCGTTTTGTTTTAAACTTTGAAAACGCTTCGACCGCTTCGGGCGTGCCGTCTGAAAAAGACTTCTACCGCTGGGCATGGCTGGCGGTCAAACAACGCTACCGCCGCGCCGACATCAGCCTGATTCTTCTGGACGAAGAAGAAGCCCGCGCCTACAACCGCGATTACCGCGGCAAAGACTACGCCACCAATGTTTTGAGTTTCGCCCTGAATGAAGGCGAAATCCTGCCCGACCAGTTTTCAGACGGCCTCTGCGGCGATTTGATTATCTGCCCGCAGGTCGTGTTTAAAGAAGCGGCCGAACAGGGCAAAACCGCCGAACAGCACTTTGCCCACCTCACCCTCCACGGCACGCTGCACCTGATGGGTTACGACCACATCGAAGAACACGATGCCGAAGAAATGGAGGCACTCGAAATCCGCCTGATGCAGGCATTGAATTACCCCAACCCTTACCGAGAGGACGAATACTGAAATGGACGACAGCCAGTCGAAGCCCAATTTTTTCGAACGCCTGATTTCCCGACTGTCGGGAGAGCCGGATTCCGCCGAAGACGTCGTCAACCTGCTGCGGCAGGCGCACGAACAGGAAGTGTTTGATGCGGATACGCTTTTCCGTTTGGAGAAAGTATTGGATTTTGCCGAACTGGAAGTGCGCGACGCCATGATTACGCGCAGCCAGATGAACGTAATCAAAGAAAACGACGGCATCGACCGCATTGTGGCCTACATTATCGAGACTTCACATTCCCGTTTCCCCGTTATCAGCGGCGACAAAGACGAAGTGCTGGGCATCCTGCATGCCAAAGACCTGCTGAAATTCATGGCCAATCCGGAGCAGTTCAACCTGCAAAACATCCTGCGTCCGGCCGTATTCGTACCTGAGGGCAAATCGCTCAATTCCCTGTTGAAAGAGCTGCGCGAACAGCGCAACCACATGGCCATCGTCATCGACGAATACGGCGGCGTGTCCGGCCTCGTTACCTTTGAAGACATCATCGAACAAATCGTCGGCGACATCGAAGACGAGTTCGACGAAGACGAAAGCGCCGACAACATCCACGCCGTGTCCGCCGAGCGTTGGCGCATCAACGCCGTTACCGAAATCGAAGACGTCAACGCCTTTTTCGGCACGGATTACAGCGACGAGGAAGCCGACACCATCGGCGGGCTGGTCATTCAGGAACTCGGCCGCCTGCCCGTGCGCGGCGAAAAAGTCGTCGTCGGCCCGCTGCAATTCACCGTCGCCCGCGCCGACAAACGCCGCCTGCACACGCTGATGGCGGTGAGGGTGAAAGAAGAAAATTAACCGCGCCGGACAAAGCCTGCCAACCGTTTCGCAGGCCGTCTGAAAACGGTAAAAATTTGACCCAAATCGCAAAGCCGTCCGAAAACAGCCCCGCCGGGGTTAAAACTGTTTTCAGACGGCCTCTTTTGTATATAAAATCAAATAATAACCGACAAAACGGCCGGACACCGGCAAGTAAGGACGCACCATGAAAACCACCACGACCGCACTGACCGCCCTCATCCTCTTTTCTTCCGCCGCGTATGCCGCACCCGCAGCCGATGCCGCGCTGATGGCGAAGGGCAAAACCGTTTACGAAAAAAACTGCGCCGCCTGCCACGGCAAAAACGGCGAAGGGCGCGCGCCCGTGTTCCCGCCGCTGACGAAGGCGGACTATATCGAAGGCAAACCGCAGGTGCTGGCGAAAGCCATCGTCAAGGGCATCCGAGGCCCAATTACGGTCAACGGCAAACCCTACAACGGCATCATGCCCTTCATCGCCATGAGCGACGCCGACGCGGCCGCGCTGTCTACCTTTGTGATGAACGCGTTTAACAACGGCGGCGGTACGGTAACCGAAAAAGACATCAAGCAGGCACGGTCGCAGAAATAGGCGTCAATACGCGCTGAATTCCACTTGGAACACTTCGCCGCCGATATAGATGTCCGCCAGATAATCGCGGCGGTTTTCCACGCAAAACGGCAGGCGTATCTGTTCGGCCATCCATACGCCGCCGCCCTGCTGCACAAATTCGAAGCGGTTGAACCCCATATCCATCCCCTTCATGGAGAAGCTGATACCGGTTTCGCCGACGGCGGCGGGTACGTTTTTCAATTCGACGTCAAACGGCTGCTTCGCCGCGCCGGTGCCGCCAAACTTCACATACACGCCGTTAGGCAGCGTGCAGCCCCGACGCACGTCGCAGGCCGCGGCCTTTGCCGCCGGCTGCCGCTCCTGCCACCAGACCAGCGCGCCGACCTTGACGGCGGCGAACACCAGCAGCAGAACGCCCGCAAGCAGCAGTTTCTTTCGCTTATCCATGTTTCAGACGGCCTCTGTCTCTTCGCAGGCCAATACCGCGTGCGCACCGGCATCCAGCCAGCGGCGGCGGTATGACGCATTCCATTCGGGCGCGGCCGCAACCACCAGCGGCATGGAAACACCGCCCGCCAGCACGCCGCACACGGCTTCCGCCGCCTCCCTGTTTCCCACCTGCCACAATACCACGTCGGCATCCTGCACGCGCGGCCATTGCGAGGCCGTCTGAATCTTGACCCACACGCTTTCCGCCTCCGGCATCCTGCCCCTTGCGCGCAAAACGGCTTCGTCTATCAGGATGTGTTTGTGTTGCGGTTCGGCAAGTCCGAACGGCACGACGCGGTAAGCGCCCGAAGCGTTTTCGCCTTCCAGCCCCGTATCCGGCCGACCCGTAAACGACCGCGGCACGGACAGGGCTTTCAGCAGCGGGCCGTTGGCGGGCAGCATCGGCGACACGGTGAAATCGCCCGCCTTCTGCCAAGACCACGCCTGCCCTTCCCTAGCCTGCAATTCGCCCGTCCACCAGCCGGCTTCGACCCGCATAAACCGCAGGTGCACGCGCGCGTGTTCGTAAGAATGGATTTTGGTCAGCCACGGTACGGCGCGGCGGATGCGGATGCCGAGTTCTTCTTCAAACTCGCGTTGCAGCGCCTGAAATTCGGTTTCACCCGCCTCGACCTTGCCGCCGGCAAATTCCCAATACCCCGCGTAAGGTTTTCCTTCGGGGCGCGAACTGAGCAGGTAGTCGCCGTGTTCGTTCAGGATGATGCCGGCGACGACGCGGATGAGGGGGCGGGTGTCTGGTTCTGTCATGGTTGTCAAATCGGCCGGAATGCTCCGGCCTTCGTTCGGATTGGAAAAACAGGCCGTCTGAAACGCCGACGTTGTTTTCAGACGGCCTCCCGTTCGGCTACGGCAAAGGCCGAAACGGTGTCTTCTTCGTCGCTCATGCTCAAATGCACCCGCGCGATGCCTTGTTCTTTCAGCCACTGCGCCAGCGGGGCGGCGTAGAAAAATTCGGGCTTGCCCAATGCGTCGTGGCCGACGCCGACATTGCGGAACGTTACCGCGCCGCGGATGCCCGTGCCGACGGCTTTGGCGAAGGCTTCTTTGGCGGCGAACCGTTTGGCGAGGTAGTTAATCGGTTTGCCCACCTGCGGAAACTCCAGCAGCTCTTCGGGGCTGAGGATGCGTTCGGCAAAAGACATGCCGAATTTTTTATTGAGCCGCACGATGCGTTTGAGGGAAACGAGGTCTGTTCCGACGCCGTAAATCATGAAATTCTCCTTGGGAAGGCAGACGGCGCGGCAGGCCGTCTGAAAATGTCCGTTTTTAAACCGTATCCTACGGCATCATGCGTGCGCGGAACATGGCTTCCTTCATCTGGCGCACGGCTTCGGGCAGCCCGAGGAATACGGCCTGCGCAATCAGCGAATGGCCGATGTTCAATTCCCTGATAGCCAGAATCTGGGCTATCGGCGTCACGTTGTGGATGGTCAGGCCGTGTCCCGCGTTGACGACCAGCCCCAAATCGGCGGCGAAATGCGCGCCGTTTTCAATGCGGGCAAGCTGGCGGGCGCGTTCGGCGTGGTTCGGGGCGTCGGCATACGCGCCGGTGTGCAGCTCGATGACGGGCACGCCGACTTCGTGCGCGGCCTGAATCTGGCCGCCGTCGGCGTCGATAAACAGCGAAACCCGTATGCCCGCGTCGGTCAACGTTTTAACGTATTGCGCCACTTTGTCCTGCTGCGCCAACACGTCCAGCCCGCCCTCGGTGGTGATTTCCTGCCGTTTTTCCGGCACGATGCACACGTCTTCGGGCATGACGTTCAGTGCGTTTTCCAACATTTCTTCGGTCAGCGCCATTTCCAAATTCAGCCGCGTGCGGATGGCGTTTTTCACGGCGAACACGTCGGCGTCCTTCATATGGCGGCGGTCTTCGCGCAGATGCAGCGTAATCAGGTCGGCCCCGTGGGTTTCCGCCACCAGCGCGGCCTCCACCGGACTGGGATAAGTCGTACCGCGCGCATTGCGCAGCGTGGCGACATGGTCGATATTGACACCCAACAGCATTTTGTTTCCTTTCTCCTTAACGATATGTCCGGATGCGTTCAGACGGCCCCGATGCAGAAAGGCCGTCTGAAAACCGATACTCCGATGATAGGGGATTCGGCGGCGGATGGGAACCCTGCGTCCGGATTTCCCGCACATTCCGAACCGTCAGGCCGTGCGGTGTTTCCTGTGCTTGAGCCATTTGGTGAGCATCCCGCCCTCTTTGCCGAACACCACGGAAAACAGATACAGCGCGCCGCACCACAAAATAATCGCCGGACCGGAAGGAATCTCGACATGGTAGGAAAACAGCAGCCCGCCCAGACCGCACACCAAGGCGAAGGCCAGCGAGGCCAGCATCAGCCCGCCCATGTTCCTCGCCCAAAGCCGCGCGGTAATCGCCGGCAGCATCATCAGGCCGACCGACATCAGCGTGCCGAGCGCCTGAAAGCCCGCCACCAGATTCATCACCACCAGCACCAGAAACAGCACGTGCCAAACCCCGCCCCTGCCGTTGACCGCCCTTAAAAACAGCGGGTCTATGCTTTCCAGCATCAGCGGGCGGTAAATCACCGCCAGCGCGGTAACAGTCAGGCTGGCCACCGCCGCCACCAGTTGCAGCGCGGGCACGTCCACCGCCAGCACCGAACCGAACAGCAGATGAAGCAAATCGACGCTGTCGCCGTTTTTACTGACCAACACCACGCCAATGGCAAGGCTGCTCAGATAGAAAGCGGCGAAATTCGCGTCTTCCTTCAAAGAAGTGAAACGGCTGACCAGCCCCGCCAGCAGCGCCATCAGCATCCCCGCCGCAAATCCGCCGATACTCATCGCCGGCAGGCTCAGTCCCGCCGCCATATAGCCGACGGCCGCCCCGGGCAGCACCGCATGGCTCAAAGCGTCGCCGACCAGGCTCATGCGGCGCATCACCAGAAACACGCCCACCGGCGCGGCACTGAGCGCCAAGAAAACGATAGACGCCAGCGCATAACGCATAAAGTCAAATTCGATAAAGGGGGAAATAATCAAATCGTAGAAATTCATAGGGAATTTTCGCAGAGAAACGAAACCGGCGGATGCCGTGTTTCCGATAAAAAGGCCGTCTGAAAAATCACGCCTCGCACCAATCCGCCGAACCGTGCCGCTGCATCGCGGCATCGGCCTGCCGCAGGTATTCCTCGGTCAGCACGGCCTCCGTCGCCCCCGCCGCAATCTTCTCGCGCGCCAGCAGCAGCGTGTCGGCGAAATAGGCGCGCACCTGCTCGTAATCGTGCAGCACGGCAATCACTGCCCGCCCTTCGGTGTGACATGCCGCCAACACTTCCAGCAGCGCGTAAGTCGTTTTGGCGTCGACCGCGTTAAACGGTTCGTCCAGCAGCAGGAATTTCGCATCCTGAACCAGCATCCGCGCAAACAACACGCGCTGAAACTGCCCGTTGGACAAGTGCGCAATCTGCCGTTCGGCAAAATCCGCCATCTCCACCCGTTCGAGCGCGTCGAAAACACGCTGCCGCTGTCCGGCATTGACGCGGCCGAAAAAACCGATTTCGTACCACAGCCCCATCGCCGCCAGTTCGAAAACCGTCATCGGCTGGCTGCGGTCGGTTTCCGACTGCTGCGGCAGATAGGCGATGTCTCCGCGTTTCAGCCCGATTCGGCGGACGCAGCCGGTATCCGCCTTTTGCAGCCCCATCACCGCCTTGAGCAGCGTCGATTTTCCCGCCCCGTTCGGCCCGAACACCGCCCACATCGATTGGTCGGCAAACTCCGCCGAAACGTGGTGCACCGCGGGCCGGCTCCGGTAGCTGACGGTCAGGTTGTCCACAATAATGCTCATACGCCCGCCGCCCAAAAATAGATGCCCCACACGACGGCAAGCGCAATCAGCACGATGAGCAGCCGCTGGAACAATCCGGCCAGTAAAATGGATTTCATAACAGCCCCAAAATTTCAGACGGCCTTTGCAGTCCCAAAGGCCGTCTGAAAAACATTAAAGACAAACGGATGATACTGTATAACATCATGGTTGTAAACGGATTTGCCTGCCCGCCCCAACTAATCACTTCCTAATTTTATCCGTGTATCGTAGTATCTATTCCACCTATAACATACTTTCGGGAGAACCTAAAATGCGCGTACTGATAGTCGAAGACGACAACATGATTGCCGAGGCCGTCTGTGCCAACCTGAAAGACAGCGGCTACGCGGTGGACAGAGTGAAAAACGGAGCGCAGACCGCGGCGGCGGTACAGGCGCAGGAGTACGACTTGTTGCTGCTCGACCTGGGGCTGCCCGGGCTGGACGGGCTTCAGGTGTTGGCACGGCTGCGCAGCAGCGGCTGCCAGGTGCCGGTATTGATCGTTACCGCCCGCGACGACCTCCACAGCCGCCTGCACGGTCTGGACGGCGGGGCGGACGACTATATCGTCAAGCCTTTCGACATGGCCGAACTGCAGGCGCGGATGCGCGCCATCCTGCGGCGCAACAACGGCCAAAGCCAGCCGCTCCTGAGCAACGGCGTCCTCACGCTCAACCCCGCCACCTATCAGGTTCAGATTGCCGGACAAACCGAACCCGTCGCCCTGAGCAACAAAGAATTCGCCGTGTTACAAGCGCTGATGATGCGGCCGGGCACCATTTTTTCGCGCAGCGACCTGGAAGACAAAATCTACGGCTGGGGCGAAGAGGTGGAAAGCAACGCGGTCGACTTCCTTATCCATTCGCTGCGCAAGAAACTCGGCAAAGAACACATCCGCAACGTCCGCGGCGTAGGCTGGCTGGTGGAAAAGGGCGACGCCTGAAACACCCGCGCAGCGGAAAATTTCAGACGGCCACGCCTGCCGCGCCGACAACCATAACCCAATCCGCAGTACCATGAACGACTTTATCCACACAATTAAAAATTCCCTGCAAGCCCGCCTCAGCCTCGCACTGACGGCGGCCACGCTGCTGCTGGCCGCCGCCGCAGGCGGCTTTTCGTTTTACGCCACCTATCAAGAAACCGAAGAATTGCAAGACGACCTGCTGCGGCAGACCGCCGCCCACATCAGTCCTGCGTCCGACCATATGGCGGAACTGCCCGAAAGCGACAACGACGCCCATATCTTCGTCCAACTTCCGGGCAGCGACGGCCGCTTTGACATTCCCGCCCATCTTTCAGACGGCTTCCACAACCTGACCGACGACGACGACAACTACCGCGCCTACCTGCACCGGACCGGCCAAGGGCAGATAGCCGTCATACAAGAAAGCGAATACCGCGAAGACCTGGCTGAAAACGCCGCATGGCGCAGCACCCTGCCTCTGTTGCTCTCCATTCCGCTGTCTGTCGCACTGACCGTATGGATTGCCCACCGCACCATGCGCCCCGTCAAAAAACTGTCGCGAAGCCTGGGGCAGCGGCAGGACAACGACCTCTCGCCGCTCGCTACCGACGACGTTCCCAGCGAAATCACCGGCTTCGTTACCGCCATCAACCGCCTGCTGGAACGCACGCAGGAAAACATGCGCCAGCAGCAGCGGTTTATCGCCGACGCCGCCCACGAACTGCGCAGCCCGATGACCGCCCTCTCGCTTCAGGCCGAACGGCTCAACAGCATGTCCCTGCCGCCGGAAGCGCAGCAGCAGTCCGCCGTCTTGCAGCAAAGCATCAGCCGCAACCGCCACCTGCTGGAACAGCTCCTCTCGTTCGCCCGCGCCCAAACGCTCGAAGTGCAACGTCCGAAAAGCCTCATCAGCCTGCAAACCCTGTTCCGCCGCACCATCGAAACCCTGCTGCCGCTGGCTACCGCCAAAAACCAAGACATCGGCGCGGCGGTGGAAACCGAGTGCGAAATCTGGGCGGACGACACCGAAATATTCACCCTTGTCAAAACGCTGGCCGACAATGCCGTGCGTTACACGCCCGAAGGCGGCCGAATCGATTTGGGGTTCGACGAAACCGCCACGCATCTGGTTTTGTGGGTGGAAGACAACGGCAACGGCATCCCCGCCGCCGAACGCAGCCGCGTACTCGACCCGTTTTACCGCATCCTCGGCACGGAACAGCAAGGTACGGGGCTGGGGCTTCCCATTGCCGACGCCATCGCCAAACGCTACGGCGGCCGGCTGGTTTTGACCGACAGCAGGCAGTTCGCACACGGCCTGCTGGTTAAAGCGGAATTGGACAAAAAACGGTTGCAGCAGTGAACCGCCTTTGCGGAAATCCGTTCCTCCAGCCTCCTCGCCGCAATACGATACAGGCCGTCTGAAAATGTTTCAGACGGCCTGTATCGTATTGCGGACGCTTAGTAATCGATTCGCTCTCTAATGATTCTCAAATCGGGATAAGACAAAATAATGTCGTATTCGCGGCCGTCTCTAAAGGCTTCCACTTCCAGCACCGGCTGGCCGCGGAAGTCGTCGGCATCGACATCGTGCACGCGATAGCCGCGGTCTTTCAGCATCCTCACCGCTTTGGCGCGGTTTTGCTCGAAGTTTTTATCGCTGTAAATCCGGTGTTCGATATAGTCGTTGGCAAACGCGGTTGCGGCAGACAGGGCGATAACGGCGGTCAGCAAGATTTTTTTCATCATGTTTCCTTTCGTGTGTATCAGGTTTCGACATACACATTAAAACATCATCAAATTAGTGTTGAATTAGCGCGGGCCGGCATTTCGGAAAAAACGTTGTTTTTTTCAGACGGCCCCACCCACCGCCTTTAAACGACTACATTTCCTGCGCGTCCACATCCACCGACCATCGGATTTTGCCGTCGCGGTTTTGCTGCAACACCTGCACCCACAAACTCACGGCGCGGTGCAAATCCTGTCGGGATGTCGATTCGAGGAAGATTTGCGCGCGTTCGCGTTCGGCGAGGCGCACCATCAGCATGGGGGCGGCGCCGAACTGGGAGACGCTTGCGGGCAAAAGCGGGGCGAGGGTTTCTTTGGCGGTGTTGAGAAATTCCATCGCATCGGCAACGCGCGGCGCGTCGGCGCGGACGGCGGTCTGAAAACCGAAGGGCGGCATGGCGAACATTTGCCGCTCGTTCAATTCGTTTTCGGCAAACACGGCGTAGTCCTGCGCTTTGACGGCGGCGAAGACGGGATGTTCGGGCAGTTGGGTCTGTATCAGCACCTTGCCGGGTTTGTCGGCGCGCCCCGCCCTGCCGGACACTTGCATCAGCTCGGCGAACAGCCTTTCCGGCGCGCGAAAGTCCGCACTGTACAGGCTGCCGTCGGCGTTCAATACGATAACGAGGTTGAGCCGCGCGAAATCATGGCCTTTGGCGAGCATCTGCGTGCCGACCAGAATGTCGATTTCGTTGTCGGCGATGCGGCGGTACAAATCCGCCCAGTCGTTTTTGTGCGCGGTGCTGTCCCTGTCGACGCGGACGACGGCGGCCTTGGGCAGGAAGGCGCGCAGGGTTTCTTCGACGCGCTGCGTGCCGTGGCCGACGGCGGTCAGGTCTTGGTTGCCGCAGTCGGGGCATTTGAACGGGATGGGTTCGCGGTGATCGCAGTGGTGGCAGCGCAGTTGGCGGGCGCGTTGGTGCAGCACCATTTTGGCGGAGCAGTTCGGGCAGCCGAAGGTATGACCGCAGTCGCCGCAAAACAGCGCGGGCGCGAAACCGCGCCGGTTGAGGTACACCAGCGACATGCCGCCCGCTTCGAAGTTCTGTTTCAAAAGCTGCAAGGCTTGCGGCGAGAAGCCGTTGTCGAGTTTCAGACGACCCACGTTGAGGATGTCCACTTGCGGCAGTTGCGCAGCGGTATAGGCGCGTTCGGTCAGTTGCAGCAGGCGGTACGCGCCGCTTTGCGCTTTGTGCCAACTCTCTAGGCTGGGCGTGGCGCTGCCCAAGACGACGGGGCAGCCGCTCTGCTTCGCCCGCCATACCGCCAAATCGCGGGCGTGGTAGCGCAATTCGTTGTCCTGTTTGAACGAGCCGTCGTGTTCCTCATCGACCACAATCAGCCCGACATCAGGCAAAGGCGTGAACACCGCCAACCGCGTGCCGATCACCAGCTTCGCCTGCCCCAACATCGCACGCAGATAATCCTGCGTGCGCCTGCCTGCCGCCATCTGGCTGTGCAACACGGCGGTCGGCACGTCGGCAAAACGGTTTTCCACCCGCTTCAAAAGCTGCGGCGTGAGGTTGATCTCGGGCAACAGAAACAACACCTGCCGCCCCTGCGCCAACACTTTCGCCATCGCATCGAAATACACCTCGGTCTTACCGCTGCCGGTGATGCCGTACAGCAGAAACGGTTTAAAGCTGCCGAAGGTCGTCTGAATTTCATCGGAAGCCTTCTGCTGGTTTGGGTTTAACACAAATTCAGACGGCCTTAAAACGGGTTTCGCCGCTTCCGTCGTTTCAATCCAACCCTGTTCCGCCCAATCTTCGATTAACTTCGCCGCCTGCGCGTTTACCTGCTTCAACGCCGCCATCGTCATCCCGCCCGACAGCAGCGCGTCCCACAAAGCCGCTTTTTTGTTGAACCTTGCCGGCGGCGGCGTTTGCGCCCTACCCGCTTCGTTCAGCGCGTAAAACAACGGCGGCTGCGGCATTTCCACCGCGCGCGTTTCCTTCAAACCCTGCGGCAGCGCGGCAAACACCGCCTGCCCCGTCGGATAGTGGTAATAACGCGACGTAAACGAGAGCAAATCACGCCAGCTTTCAGGCAGCGGCGGCTCGTCCGAAAAGGTCGTCTGAACGCCCAAAATCCGCGCCGCATCCATATCGGGCGCAATATCCGTTTCCCACACAATCCCGACCACGGTCTTGTTGCGGAAAGGCACAAGCACCCGCGTTCCCTGCGGCAACGGCTCGGAATGGGAATAAGTCAAAAGGCCGTCTGAAAGCGGCACGTTTACGGCGATGCGGTGGTAGATCATCATGTCAAACAGTGTGGAAAGGCAGCTGGATTCTAGAATCCACATATTTTAAACGAATCCGCGCCAAGAAAAACCCGAGCCGCCTCCGCTGCAAGATGCGAATGCGACTTTCCGCCATCATTCCGAGCAAATTATCAAATGCGTATGCACCCCATGTTTGATACAATGCCCAATCTTTAACGGCAACACATCAACCTCACATATGAAAAACAAACTCGTCAAATTCCTTATCCCCCTTACCCTGCTGCCCCTGATTGCCTGCGGGCAGACCAACGGCAGCAGCAAAACCGCTTCGGCTCCCGCCGTAAGTTCGGCGGTTTCGGCCAAACCCGCCGGCGGCAACGTGGTCGAAACAGTGAAAGCGAAGCTGGAAAAAACCTACGCCGGCCAGAACCTGAAAGTCGTCAGTGTCAGCGAAACGCCGCTCAAAGGCATTTACGAAGTCATCGTAACCGGCAAACAGGTCATCTATACCGACGCTTCGGGCGACTACATGCTGGTGGGCGACCTCATCGACATCAACAAACGCCAAAGCATCACTGAAGAACGCATCGCCGAATTGAACAAAATCGACTTCTCCACCCTGCCTTTAGACAAAGCGATTAAAGAAGTGCGCGGCAACGGCAAACTGAAAATCGCCGTGTTCTCTGACCCCGACTGCCCATTCTGCAAGCGTTTGGAGCACGAATTTGAAAAAATGACCGACATCACGATTTACAACTTCATGATGCCGATTCCGAGCCTGCACCCCGACGCCGCGCGCAAAGCCGAGCTTATCTGGTGCCAGAAAGACCATACCAAGGTCTGGACGGAATGGATGCGCAAAGGCAAGCTCCCCGAAAACGGCAAAGCCGGCTGCAGCAACCCCGTCGCCGAAACCACTTCGCTGGGCGAACAACTGGGCTTCACCGGCACCCCGACGCTGGTCTTCCCCAACGGCAGAGTGCAGAGCGGTTACAGCCCGATGCCGATGCTGAAGGAAATCATCGAGAAAAACCAGTAACGGCAGGTTCTGAAATTTTAAAGGCCGTCTGAAAATATGTTTTTCAGACGGCCTTTTATTATTCAGGCGCGATCGGACGCTAAAACTTTTCCAACCCTTCCCACCCGCGCCGGTGATAGGCACTGTCCCAAAACAGCCATTCCAGTTTTGCCGCCGCCGTATAAGCCGCGTGCATCTTCCGCACGGTTTCGGCCGCGGCTACGGCTGCTGCGTCGACCGCGGCAATCACTCTGCGCACCGATTCGTTAAATTCTTCGCCCGCATAAGTGTCAATCCAAGCCTGATACGGATTGTCCGGCACGGATTGGGCGTAAATATCTTTACCGACTTCGGCATAAATCCAGAAGCACGGCAGCAGGCAGGCCAGCACCACGGGATAACTTTCCGACCAGGCCGTCGCCAACAGATACGACGTGTAATGGTGGCAGGCTGCGGTCAGCGGCGTTTCGGCGTACTGCTTGTCGGTAATGCCGAATTGCTGCATAAAGCCGCTGTGCAGCTGCCGCTCGACCTCCACCGCCTCCTGCGCAAACGCGGCAAACTGCAAAATCCCAGCAGCATCGGATGCTTTGGCGGCACACACCGCCAAGGCGCGGCCGTAAGCCTCCAAATAATGCGCGTCTTGAATGACATAATGGCAAAACGCCTCGCGCCCGAGCGTACCCCGCGCCAGCTCCTGATTAAACGGCAGATTCAGCGTGGCCTGATATAGAGCAGCATTGCGCCGCCATGCTTCCTGTGAAAACGACATCGGTTTCTCCTCGACTGGTTTCAATACGCATAACGCCCGAACGGCATCAAACCGTATCGAGCGTTTCCCTCATTTCACAATATCCGACAGCGGCCAGCGCGGTTTGACGTTGAATGCGCCTGCGGGCTGCCGCTCCTGCAACCTCATCGCGCCGGCGAAGGCAATCATCGCGCCGTTGTCGGTGCAGTATTCCATGGGCGGAAAACAGACTTTGATTTTTTCTTCCTTAGGCTTGGGTTTGCCTTTTTCAGACGGCTTTTTGACGCTCAGGCGGGAAAATTCGTCGCGCAGCTTCCAGTTTGCACCGACGCCGCCCGCAACGACCAAAGTTCTGAAACCGGTATCCAACAAGGCTTTTTTGGCTTTGGCGGCGAGGACGTCGATCACCGCGTCTTGAAACGCGCGGCAGATGTCGTTGCGCGTTTGCTCGGGGATTTCGCCGTTGTTTTCGGCGCGGACTTTTTCGACGGCGGTCAGCACGGCGGTTTTCAAACCGGAGAAGCTCATCTGCAAATCGTGCGAATGGAGCATGGGGCGCGGAAACGAGAAGGCATCGGGGTTGCCCAGCTTCGCCAGTTCGGACAGCTTTGCGCCGCCGGGGTAGGGTAGCCCCAAGAGTTTGGCGGTTTTGTCGAACGCCTCGCCCGCCGCGTCATCGACGCTTTCGCCCATCAGCGTGTAGTCGCCGATGCCGCGCACCGCCATAAACTGCGTATGCCCGCCCGAAACCAGCAGGGCGACGAACGGAAATTCAGGCTTGTCGGCCGCCAACAATGGAGAGAGCAAATGGCCTTCGAGATGGTGGACGGGGATGACGGGTTTGTTCAAGGCAAACGCCAAAGCATTGGCGTAGCCCGAACCCGCCAGAAGCGCGCCGCCCAAGCCCGGTCCTTGGGTGTAGGCGACGGCATCGATGTCGTCATAGGAAACGCCCGCTTCCTGCAAACAGCCCTGCGTCAGCGGCACGACGCGGCGGATGTGGTCGCGGCTGGCAAGTTCGGGAACAACGCCGCCGTATTCGGCGTGCATCGCCATTTGGGTGTGAAGATGGTGCGCCAACAGGCCGCGTTCGGTGTCGTAAAGCGCAACGCCCGTTTCGTCGCAGGATGATTCGATTCCTAGTACCAGCATGGTTTGAGGCCGTCTGAAAAATAATGAATGCGCTATTTTAACGGATTTCTTCCCCGCCCACCCGATTCAGGCAAACGATAAGCCCGCCGGCAGACACGAAAAACCGACTTGTATGTATTCCCTTACATTTGCCGTTTTCTGCAAAAGGCTGTAAGGCTGGGGCGGGCGGAAACGGGCGGATGTAAAACCAAGTACAGCCGCTTGCCACGATGATGCAGTATGCCTAACATTGCCTCCGACAGCCGTTTGACGCGGCTTTTGGCAACCTGAAAGGAAAGATAATGACTAAAGCAAAATCTCTGATGGTAACCGGCATTTTGGCCCTGTTCTCCGCCAGCGCATTCGCCGCACCGCTGCCGTCTGAAATTTACCGCCCCGCCGGTGCGCACACAGTAAAAGCAGACCATCAGGGCAACGGCGAGTTCGAATACGAAGCCGAACTTTCCGCCCGCCATACCTCCATCCCCACTTTGGCCAAAAAAGTCATCGCCCACGCCCACAGCAAAGGCTTCCGCGTGGTGGAATCCGAAATCAAACGCGACGATGCGGATTTGAAATTCAGACGCGGCCGCCAAGAATTGGACGTTTCCATCGAGAGCAAAGACCACGGACGCATCGAATACAAGGCGGATCTGGATTTGAACCGCTAACTGCCCGGCTTGCCTTTATATATCAAGAGGCCGTCTGAAAACTATCTTTCAGACGGCCTCTTTTCCATTTCGAACAGGCTTATAACGTTCCGTAAGAGTGCAAACCGCTCAAAAACATGTTCACGCCGATAAAGGCAAACGCCGTAACAAACAACCCGATTATCGCCCACCAAGCCAAAATCCTGCCGCGCCAACCTGCGACCAGCCGCAGATGCAGCCATACGGCGTAGTTCAGCCACACGATAAACGCCCACGTCTCTTTCGGGTCCCAACTCCAATAACGGCCCCACGCATCCGCCGCCCAAAGCGCGCCGAGGATGGTGGCAATGGTGAAAAACAGAAATCCGACGGCTATCGCTTTATACATCACCTCTTCGATAACCTGCGAATGCGGCAGCCACGACTTCCTGCCCTTATCTTCGCATCCCAAAGCCAGCAGCTCGGCGATGCCGAGCATCGCGGCGATGCAGAATGCACCGTAACCGATAAAGTTGGCGGGAACATGGATTTTCATCCACCACGATTGCAGTGCGGGAATCAGCGGCTGGATGGCATGCGCCTCGCGGGAAACGCTGTACCACAGGACGAATCCGACCACTACCGCCATAAAGGCGAAAACAAACCCGCCCAATTTCCGTATGCCGAAACGCTTTTCATAATAAAGGTACATTAGTGCCGTAATGACCAAAAACAAGATAAACACTTCATAAAGGTTGGCCACCGGAATGTGGCCCGCATCCGGACGCAACAGATAGCTTTCGTGCCAACGCACCAGCAGGCCGGTGAACCCCGCCACTGCCGAAATCCAGGCGAATACTGTCGCCATACCGAGCAGCGTACTGGTTTCGCTGTTGCGGCGGGTAGCAACGAACGCGCCCGAAATGTAGGCGAACAGGGCGAAAAAAACAAAGGCGCACTGCCACATAATCGCAGACTGGCTGCTCAAAAAATATTTGAGCAGAAAACCGTCGGCATTACCGATATCGCCGCGGTACAGGCTCAACGCGCCGTAGGCCAGCGCGAGGCAAAGCAAGATGAACCAGCGCATCGGCTTGAAAAACCAACCGAGCAGCATGGCCGCACCCGCACTGGTCCACAGGATCACCATTTCATAGATGTCCATATGAAAGTCGATATTGGTTTGCACGAACACGGCGACGGAGGCGATAACAAGGGCGAATATCCAATCAGCCGCATTCAGGCTGCGGATAAACGATTTGCGCCTCAGCAATTCATGTACGGGCAGGGTTTGGTCAGTGTTTGTGGTCATGGTTTAAATCTTTCGCAAGCTGTTGCAGATGCTGTAAATGCCGCGGAAATTCTTTTTGCAGGTCGCGCTCGTTGCGGCTGGAAGACATGGCAAAACGGATACGGCCGTCTGAAAACAACAGCCACGCGCGTTTTTCACGGATATAAAACATGAAAACCGTGCCCAGTACCAACAGCACCGAACCCAAATACACCAATGCCGCTCCCGGCGAACGGGTCATTTGCAGGCCGGACGAACGTACCTCCTTATAGCCGTTTAGCTGGAGCAGCATCGGTGCAGGATATTCGGTCAGCCCGGTGTAGGCATCCATGCTGTACATTAAAAAACGGTTGCGCGCATCATCCTGCTTCCAAGCAGGCAGGCCGTATTCCTTGATGGCCGCATCCAATGCGGCATTCATCGTGCCGTAGAGCATTTCATAGAAATAGCCCTGCATTTTTTCCTGTTCGGCTTTCGGAATATTTTTCACGACAAAATCGTTCAAAGCCAGATAACCGCCCTGCGCGAAAATACTTAACGTGTTTTCCGCCGCACGGGTAAACTGAACGCGGATATTGTCCGGTGCACCGACGGTCGCTTCCCGCACCACACGTTTACGGGCCGCATCGTCTTTCAGCAACTCGCGCAAAGCCATAAAAGTATCGACTTTTTCCGCCTTGTCGGCCGGAATGCGCAACCAGCGGTATTGTTGGTCCAGCCCCGAACGCGTGCCGGTGATGTAAAAATAACCGTCCTCCTGCTTAATCGGCAGCATATAGTTTTTATATTCGACCGCCTGACCCGCCTTATCGCGGATGCGGTATACAATCGAAGGCCCGATATTGGTGTATTTCTTGTTTTCCTGCTTCACCGCCCTGACATCGTTCAGGGCCGATTTCAACCCCTTATCCGTTTTTTCAGACGGCCCGCCCATATCTTCCACGTTCATGCCGGTAAACTGGTCAAATTCCAACTGATACCGTTTCCCGCCGAAATCCAGCGGAAACGTCCGCATCGAAGTTGCCTTCATGGTAATCGGCTTGCGGGACGCATCGGACAGATTCCACGCTTTGAAATTCAAATCCGACCCGCCGTCGGCAAAACTGGCCTGATAAATCGTGATGCCGTGCAGTGTCAGCGGATGGTTTACACGGATGGTCCGTTCGGTCTTCTTGCCGGTTTCCTTATCGGTAACGACCAAGTCGCTGGCAAAATCACGCGGCATACCGGTAT
Source organism: Neisseria oralis (assembly GCF_045062685.1). NCBI lineage: Bacteria > Pseudomonadati > Pseudomonadota > Betaproteobacteria > Neisseriales > Neisseriaceae > Neisseria > Neisseria oralis. The sequence continues at coordinate 233,773 of NZ_JBJGEB010000003.1, read as the reverse complement.
CGTAAAAATCAATATGGAACTTTCTCAATTCGACACTAAACGGCAAGTCCTGCACCAGCAAGCCTTTATCGGCATTCAGAAACACTACGTCGGCACTTTGCCCTTCCGAAATATTGACATTACCGCGGAAAGACAGGTTCCCGCTGCCCAAAATGCTCTCGGATTTAAAATCTTTGGCATATACCGTTTGATTGTCAGGCACGATACGGCCCGACCAAATACCCAGTTTCAACAACAAATTACTGTCAATCAAACCACCCAAACAGATCACAATCAACGCAGTATGGGCGAAAATATAGCCCCATTTGTTCATTCCGCCTTTTTTTGCCGCCACCAGCACCGAACCGTCCGCGCGCGTAACTGACTTGCAGACAAATCCTTCGACGTCGAAATAACGTTGTGCGATTTCGGGTCGGATATCGCCTTCCAACAAAGCGGAATGGCGCATGGATGCCAACGATTTTTCCTTGGCGTTTTCTCTGAACGACCTGACCTCCTGTAAAAACGGCGGCACGTTACGCAGCAGACATAAACTGGTTGAAACCACCAGAAACAGCATAATGACTACGAACCAACTTGAAGCGTAAACATCATACAAACCCAAAAAGCCGAAAATTTCCGACCAAAACGGCCCGAATTTCACCACATAATTGACTTGTGGCTGGTTCTGCTGCAAAACGGTTCCGATAATAGACGCCACCCCCAGCAGACTGAGTAATGCCACAGCAAAACGCATGGAGCTGAGGAAAGCAAACCACGGCCTGCGGACAAGCGGAACGAAAGAAGGGGAATTATTCATGACCAATGGATTTTATTCTGCAATTTGAATGAGTTAGCCTATAAATTAAGCCAATCATAATGAAGCAAAAAAATTTTTTCGGCAATTAAAAAATACTTATTGCTTCGTTAATACCTGCCGAAAACCGCCTGCAAAACCCGCAACACGGTATGTACGTTTTATTTTCCGACCGTTCACGGAGAAAAAACGAAAGGGAAACGAAACAATGTACCAAAGGCCGTCTGAAAATATCGGTTTCAGACGGCCTCAACATAACTGTAAGCCCTATCAGTGCAGGCCTTGGATGAAGTTTGCTACCGCATTGACTTCCGCATCGGACATGCGGCCGGCAATATCGGCCATAATGGCATTGGCGCGCTGCCCTGATTTATAGAATTTCATTTGGTCAATCACATAAGATTTATGTTGCCCCCCTAAACGCGGGTAAGCAGCAATATCTGTTCCGCCGCCGGGAATCCCTGCCCCGCTCGGTCCGTGGCAGGACATACAGGCCGGCACTTTCTTATCGGCAATGCCGCCCCTGTAAATTTTCGCCCCCAATTCAGGTTCTTCTTTAGGACTGGTCTCGCCAGATTTAGGTTGTTGCTTGTTGTAATAGGCTGCAACATTGTACATATCCTGTTCCGACAGATTCATCACTATCGGTTTCATCACGCCGGAAGCACCCGTAGTGCGCTTGCCTTCCTTAATGGCTTTGGTTTGGCCGTAAATATAGGCGGCATGTTGCGCCGACAGTTTCGGATACATGGCGATACCGCTATTGCCGTCGGCCGCATGGCAGGACGCGCAAACGGTCGTCGCAATCTGTTTTCCTTTGTCCAAGTCGGCTTTCGGGGCCGCCGCCGCCATACCGGACACCACGGCAAAAGCCAATAAAGTGAATCGTTTCATGGGAGTGCTCCTAATTACAGCATTGTATGCCGCAACAATGCCCTTTTTTATACTCAAATACCAATACCGGATGAAATTTCCACCCTGTTAAACCGATGGTTCTATAAACATGGTATTCTATACTAAATTTACATTTTGTTACTACTATGAATTACTTTAAAAATGCAAAATTCTTTACCACCGTCAACCATTTGCAAGATTTACCGGATACGCCTGCCGAAATAGCGTTTGTCGGGCGCAGCAACGCCGGAAAATCCAGCGCAATCAACACACTGACCCAACACACCCGTTTGGCTTACGTTTCCAAGACCCCCGGACGCACCCAACACATCAATTTTTTCGAACTGAAAAACGGTAGTTTCATGGTGGATTTACCCGGTTACGGCTACGCACAAGTCCCCGAAGCCATCCGCACCCATTGGATACAACTGCTCGGCGGGTATTTGCAACGTCGAAGCCAACTCATAGGGCTGATTCTGATTATGGACGCACGCCATCCGCTAAAAGACTTGGACATCCGTATGCTGGACTTTTTTCACACCACCGGCCGTCCTGTCCACATCTTGCTGTCGAAAGCCGATAAGCTGTCAAAAAACGAGCAAATTAAAACTCTGGCTTCGGTAAAAAAATCACTCAAGCCCTATAAGGAACGCCAGCGTGTCAGCGTGCAACTTTTCTCCAGCCTGAAAAAACAAGGAATAGAAGAAGTAAACCGAATCGTTGGTGAATGGTTTGAGGCACACGCACAAGAAACAGAAAACGCGCAATTCTCAACAACTCCCCCAACGCCATAGCAAACAAACACGACTCCTACCTGCAACGCAGATGAAACAGCATTATTTAAATCATACAGACAGGCCGTCTGAAAACCAAGGGCATCATACCAAAGTTTTCAGACGGCCTGTCCAATCAACCGCAATCAGAACAATGAGTCCAACTGCTTATTATTGCCACCGCTGTTGGTCGGATTAACCGGAACTTCCCCCTGATTATCCGAAGAATCAGCCTGACCGCTTGAACGGCGGCGAGGTGTCCCGTCCTCATCAGCCGGAGAACGCGGGCGACCGACAGCCGGACGAGGGACACTGCCACTGTTATCCAAAGTCAGTTCGGGGCTGGTTACCAAACGCTCCTTCATATAGTACTCACCGCCTTTAGCTACGATGCCCTCAGGTACTTTCATACCTTTGCTTTCTGTTCCTTTTAAAGCAAAGCGCATGTAGTCAACCCAAACAGGCAAAGCAATCGTACCGCCGTAACCGGCACGACCCATGCTTCTCGGTTTGTCAAAGCCGACATATACCGCTGTTACCACACTCGGATTAAAACCGACAAACCATGCGTCTTTATTATCGTTCGTCGTACCGGTTTTACCTGCGATATCCGACCGGCCAATACTCAACGCACCGCGTGCCGTTCCGTAACGAACTACGTCCTGCATGATTCTGTACATAATATAGGCATTACGGGGATCAATGACCTGCGGCGCATTCTCACCCGCCACTAACGGCTGCATTTGAGCGCGCAAACGACCCTGACTATCATAAATCTTATCAATAACATGGGCCGAAACCTTATAACCGCCGTTGGCAAATACAGTATATGCTTCAGCCATACGCAACGGAGTCGTTTCACCTGTGCCCAATGCCATCGACAAACTGGCTGGAATTTCAGACGGCCTGAAACCGAAACGTTGAATGTATTGTTGTGCATAACCAACACCTATCGACATCAAAATACGGATGGAGACCATGTTTTTCGATGCCGTCAATGCTTGCCGCAAAGTAATATAGCCAGAATAGCGCCCATCCGAATTTTTAGGATTCCATACCGAACCATTGGGCCCTTTCCCCGGTAAAGACAGCGGAGCATCGTTAATTTGGGTCGATGCCGTCATTCCTTTTGCCAACGCTGCCGAATAGACAAACGGCTTAAACGACGAACCGGGCTGGCGCATTGCCTGAGTCGCACGGTTAAAAGTCTTACTGTAAAAATCATATCCTCCAACTAACGCACGAACAGCTCCTGTTTTGGCATCAAGAGATACCAAAGCACCCTGCAGCGAAGGTTCCTGCACCACTGTCCAACCTTTACCCGTACTCTTCACACGAATAACAGAACCTCGGCGGATACGGTCATCACCCATTTTTTTATTGTTGACGGCACGAGCGGCAAATCCTAAAGAACCATGATTTAATGTAACTTTACGGCCACTTGGCAACTGGATTTCAATGCCCTTTCCGGAAGCCTCCAAGACAACGGCTGGGACCATTTTGTCTACCGTATACACGCTAGACAAATACTGTCCGACAGTTTCCTCCACATTATCTGACTTACTCAAATCCAAATAATTTTCCGCCCCACGGTAACTGCTGCCGCGGTCAAAATTACGCAGAACCTTGCGTAAAGCTTCCGTTGCAACCCGCTGATTTTCGATATTGACGGTCGTGTAAACTTTGAACCCTTGGGTATATGCCTCTTCGCCGTATTTTTCGTACAACTCCTGCCGTACCATTTCAGCAACATACAATGCATTTTGATCTATTTTCTGAACAAACCGTTCATAATGCAGCTCCTCCTTCAAAGCCTCATCACGCTCTTGCGGCGTAATCATTTTTTCTTCAACCATATTGTTCAAGATATATTCCTGACGAAGCTTCGCACGCTCAGGATTCACAATCGGATTATATGCCGAGGGAGCCTTCGGCAAACCTGCAAGCATGGAAGCTTCACCCAGCGTTAGATCTTTTACATTCTTGTTGTAGTAGATTTGCGCCGCGGCAGCAAAACCATAGGCTCTTTGCCCCAGATAAATCTGGTTGAAATACAGTTCCAAAATCTGATCTTTACTCATTGACTGTTCGATTTTGTACGCCAACAACGCTTCATTAAATTTTCTAGAAAACGTCCGCTCATTGCTCAAATAGAAGTTCTTCGCAACCTGCTGAGTAATGGTGCTTGCGCCTGACTGTACCCCTCCTGCAACAACATTGCCAATAAGAGCACGAGCCACACCAAGCACATCAACCCCCCAATGCTCATAAAACCGCTTATCTTCAGCAGCAATCACCGCATCTTTCAGCACCTTGGGAAAATCTTTTATTTTAGTAAAATTCCTCCGTTCTTCTCCATATAAACCAATAACTTGGCCATCTGAAGAATATACAGTAAGCGGCATTTTCGGCTGGTAGTGTTGTAATGAATCAAGAGACGGCAGTTTCGGGTAAGTAACCAGAATCGCTATGGCAATCAACCCCACTCCGAAAAGCGCCAAACCTAACATCAAACCAATACAGGTCGTTATAATCTTTTTAATCATGACTAATTAATAATTTTGCCATCAACGGCTTTAAATAAAGTAAAATAGGCAACGGTTTCTATAAAACACAGTTACCGCTGTGTAGGGAAAATGTAATCCTTACGGATATTAAACTGTTACTCACACCCAATAATACAGGGAAGTTCCATTATGCGCTTACCAAAAAGCATTAAAAATACAAATACTAAAGCCAGTAAGACCGCAGGCGGGCTGAACAATCGGACCGCAATCGGTATCGACATCAGCCAACACGCCATCAAAATGGTACAACTGGCAGGCCGTAGTTTAAACCAAATCCAACTGGAAAAATACGTTATTACCAAACTGCCTAAAAATGTCGTCAAAGGCAACAAGATACAAGATTATGACCAGCTTGTAACGTATTTACAACATAGTTATACCCAATTACGCACTTCTTGCAAGAATTTTACTGCCGCCTTACCTCAAAGCCTAGCAACAGTTGAACACGCCTTTTACAACGCCAAAGAAACAGATTTGGATTTGGAAGAATTTGCGGAAAATGAAATCGCACAAATCAGCGCATTAGAAGAAGTCAACTACGACTATCAGACTATCAGCAAATCCACTTCATCCGGCAGTGAACAAATTTTATTGGTCGCAGCAAAAAAAGATGATATCGAACCACGCATTGAACTTTTTGAAAATGCCGGGATGACGTTATCCGCATTGGATTTGGACTTGTTTGCGCAAAGTAACGCTTTCACATTCTGGATTAACCAACACGCTCCGGAATTGTCCGATGAAAAAGTTGCCGTCTTTGGTATTTACGCAACACAAATGTACGCAATAGTGATGCAAAACGGCCATATCCTGTATAAACAAGAAACCCCTGTTAGTACCGAACAATTAAATCAACTGATTCAAAGAACCTATCAGGTAACGGAAGAAAAAGCCGATCAAATGATGAAATCATCCAGCAAGCCTTCCGATTATCAAACACAGGTTGCTGATCGTTTCAATGTACAGGTTGCTCAAGAAATTCAGCGTGTTATGCAATTTTATTATACTACCCAATCCAGTGATAATTTTTCAAATATCAAGCACATATTGTTAACAGGAACGGCTGCCCAGCAAGCTGGTTTGGCAGAAAGCATCTTCTCTCAAACTAATACACCGACACAATGCATCCATCCTGCTGCATACGCAGCAAGAAGTAATACTGTCGATTTACCACAGTTACAAATTGATGCGCCATCATTGACATTGGCATTTGGATTGGCTTTAAGGGGACTTTAAATGATTGAATTTACCAAAATAAACCTTCTCCCCTATCGAGAAGAAATTAAACAACGTAAAAAACAACAATTTAATATTTTGATGTTGTCGGCTCTTTTAGTCGGTGTAGGTCTGTCTGTTTTGGCGTATGTTTCCATTAACAGCGCCATCAGTAACCAAGAAAGCCGCAATCAATTTTTGGAAACAGAAATTAGCAAACTCGATACTGACTTAGGCGAAATTAAAAAGCTGCAACAAGAAAAAGAAAACTTTTTGGCAAAAAAACAGAAAGTAGAAGAATTGCAGGAAAAACGTTCTCAGGCGGCCTATATCATAGACACTTTAAACGTATTGACTCCAGAAAATACCTATTTAACAGCAGTAAATGCAGAAAATCCCACTACTTATACAATTACGGGGCGTGCCATGAGCGACAACAAAATCGCTATGCTAATGCGCGCACTACCAAGTACGGGCGTATTTTCCCAACCCGAATTACTTAGCATCAAGAAAAATGATAATTATCAAGAATTTACTCTTAGAGTATTATTAAATCAATCAACTCCTTCGGTATCGGTTACTGAAACCAATCCACAATCTCAGGAGCAATAAAATGGCAGCCGCTAAATTAAAGAATATAGATTTGCAGAATCCCCATCTGCTTAATGCCCCTGCAAAATTCACTATTGCTGGATTGGTTGTGGCGGGGGTATTAGCAATCGGTTATTTTGGCGTATTCAAAGGTCAACTGGAAACTTTATCTTCCGAAGAAACCAAAGAAGTCGAACTGAAAAAGACTTATACGAAAAAGAGTATCGAAGCTGCTAGCTTGGCTAACCTTCAAGCAGAACTGTCGTCCATTCGTTCCGCTTTTGATGTTCTATTGAAACAATTACCAACCGATGCCGAAATTCCCACGCTGATTCAAGAACTGCACCAAGCAGGAGCGACAAACGGATTAAGATTAGACAGTGTACTCCCTCAAGCTCCAGTAAATGACGGACCAATCCAAAAATTGCCTTATGAAATTGCTATTACTGGTAAATACAACCAGATTAGTCAATTCACCCGAGATGTCGGAAAGCTGTCTAGAATTATCACTTTAGAATCGTTGAAGATTGATCAGGCTTCAGCCAATAAAGATGGAAAAAGCGATTTACTGACCCTCAGTGCAACGGCAACGACCTATAAAGCAAGACCGGCAGAAGAAGTCGCCGCTGAACTTGCGGCTAGCACGGCAGGAAACGAAAATGCTGCCGCAGATGCAAGTAAAAATAAAGAGTAACAGCAAAATATCTTAGGGAAATCATGAAAAATACCACCTTACTCTTAGGCATACTATCCTTAACTGCCTGCACTTCAACATATGAAGATTTAAATAAATGGATGTCCGATACTCGCCAAGAGGCGAAATCCCACATCATTCCTTTTGAAGCACCGACAGTTACACCTCCTAAAGCCTATGTACCACCAAACTACACTGGCATGAATGCCTTTGATTCACGACGTTTAAACAATATCCTGAAAGGCAAAAATGCGCCCAACCTCAACCGTCCCAAAGAAACACTCGAAACTTTCAGCTTGGAGAACCTGAAATATGTGGGCAGCTTGAGCAAAGGTAATAAAGTTCAAGGATTTGTCGAAGCAGAAAATCATGTCTATACCGTTTTTCCAGGAAACTACATTGGGCAAAATTACGGTCGAATTCAGAGTATCACACCCGACAAACTTATTCTGACTGAGCTAATAGAAGACAGTTACGGTAATTGGGTGTATCGAAATGCAGAATTACCGTTGAGCGGTTCAGGCAGAGACAACCAATCCGCATCTCAAGCCTCACCGAATGATTCAACCGCACCAGTTTCAAATTAATCAAGGGGTCTCACTTTATGAAAACCAACAACATTACTAAAATTTTTGCCGGTATCAGCATCGCCATGGTTGCGCAAATGAGTTTTGCAGGCAACATTACCGACATCAATGTCTCTACACTTCCCGACAATCAAAAAATCGTCAAGATCCGTTTTGACCGTGACGTAGCTAGTCCTCGTGGCTTCGTAACCACAACACCTTCTCGGATTGCTTTGGATTTTTCCAAAACCAATATTCGTTTGCCACAACCTGTTCTGGAATATGCAGATCCCTTGTTGAACCGAATCACGGCAGCACAGAATAATGACCGCGCCCGTATCTTGTTGGGTTTGAATAAGGCCGGCCAATACAATACTGAAATCCGTGGGCAGGAAGTATGGGTTTATGTCAGCGAATCAGCAGACAAAACAGCCTATAAACCTGTATCTACTCCTCGTCCTGCTACAAATAATTTCGTATCCAGTCCTGCCGCACGTACCGTATCGACCACCCAAACCACGGCAAATACAAACGTTGATTTCCACAAAGGAGCATCGAATTCCGGCGTTATCGAACTGTCGGCACCTTCCTCTACGGGAGAACCTGAGATCAAGCAGCAAAAAGACCGTGTCATTATTACATTGAAAAACAATCCATTGCCCACTCAGGCTCAACGCAGTCTGGATGTCGGTGATTTCAACACACCAGTACGTAATGTTACTTTGAAACGTATCGGCAATGCGACCCAACTGGTTATCCGTAACAACGGTAACTGGGATATTCGTACCAAATCTTCCTCTGGCCGTTATACATTTGAAATTGTACCCAAATCCGCTACTACAGAATCACGCGGTTTGAACAGTAACGCCAATAAATCATTTAACGGCCGTAAGATTTCTTTGGATTTCCAAGATGTCGATGTCCGTACTATTTTGCAGATTCTGGCAAAAGAATCAGGTACAAACATTGTCGCCAGCGACAGCGTAAACGGCAAAATGACCTTATCCTTAAAAGAGGTACCTTGGGATCAGGCTTTGGATTTGGTTATGCAAGCGCGCAATTTGGATATGCGCCGACAAGGAAATATTATCAACATCGCTCCGCGTGAAGAATTGCTGAACAAAGATAAGGCAACGTTGCAGGCCCAAAAAGAAATTGAAGAACTGGGTCCTTTGTTCTCACAAACATTCCAACTGAAATACAAAAATGTGGAAGAGTTCCGCAAAATCTTGCGATTGGATGACAATGGCAGCAGCAGTGGCAATGACCGCAACACATTATTAAGCAGCCGCGGCAGTGCATTGATTGACCCTGCTACCAACACATTGATTATTACCGACAACCATACCGTCATCCAAAAATTCCGCAAACTGATTGACGAGTTGGACGTACCGACACGTCAGGTTATGGTTGAAGCCCGTATCGTTGAGGCAGAAGAAGGTTTTTCCCGTAATCTGGGTGTAAAATTCGGCTACACTGGTGTTAACGGTAAAAATTCTTGGGGATCAAATTGGTCCAATGCCGTTAACAACGCAGGTACTAATTACCAAAATAAAATTACCTTGGCCAATGCCGTCGCTAGCGGTTCAACAACTATTCCGTCTCTGACTGCTTTGGAAATGAGTCCGAATATCAGCCTGCCTTCTACGAATGCGGCTACCAACGCCATCGCCTTGGTACACTCGTTCGCCTCCGGAGCATTAGGCTTGGAATTATCTGCTTCGGAAGAATTGGGTAAAAGTAAAACATTATCCAACCCACGCGTTTTGACACAAGACCGAAAAGAAGCGACTATCGAAGCAGGTACGGAGATTCCTTACCAAGAGGCGACTTCAAGTGGAGCCACTTCGGTAACGTTCAAAAAAGCAGTATTGGGTCTGACTGTTACACCAAACATCACGCCTGACGGTCAAATCATTATGACAGTTAAAATCAACAAGGATACTCCGATTGACTGTCAAACCGATGGCTTGCGAACCAAGTGTATCAGTACCAAAAACCTGAATACCCAAGCTATGGTCGAAGACGGTGGCACACTGATTGTCGGCGGCATCTACGAAGAGGAAAACTCCAATGCAGTCAACAAGGTACCGTTGTTAGGTGATATTCCCGTAGTCGGTAATTTGTTCAAATCCCGTGGACGTAATGAAAAACGCCGTGAACTTTTGGTATTCATTACCCCCCGCATTATGGATGGAGTCAGCAGCAACTTACGCTATTAATATCGCAAACGAATAAAACAAGCGCATCTTTATTTTAAAGATGCGCTTGTTTTTTAAACCTCATCATAAATATGTCATGTCGGCCCATTTATTAGGCTGTGTTTGGATATTGCATTGATATTTAACTTTTTGTCATTCCCGAAATTTACCGAATACTTTTATAGGCCGTCTGAAAACATCTTGAACCATACCTTTGAATCATAAAACTAAATTTCCGAGTTGGGTTAAATAAATCGGCTCATCGTTAATTGCAGATCTCAGAAAAATCAGGCTTTGGGTTTCAAAAAACTTACTTTCTATCCAACAACCTCCAAATATTCAATTCCAAATTTGCTCCTGCATAAACTTAGCGGCAACGGAAAATCCATCTCTCCCGTTTTACGGTCGCTTTACCATCATTGCTTATCCTCCCAAATCGGATTTCCCATAGATAAAAAACATCCCCATACCGATTTCGTTTAAAATGCCCGTTATGAAACCAATAACAGGTAATTTGTTTTTTGTCGGCTTAATGGGAGCGGGTAAAACAACGTTAGGCAGACATATTGCCAAAACGCTCGACCGTCCGTTTTACGACAGCGATCACGAGATTTGCAAATGTTCCGGCGTCTCTATTTCAACGATATTCGAAGTGGAGGGAGAACAAGGGTTCCGCAGCCGTGAAACAGCCATGTTGAAAAAACTGGCCGCAATGAAAAATATCGTTCTTTCTACCGGAGGCGGAGCGGTATTGCGTGAAGAAAACCGCATATGCCTGCGCAACAACGGTACGGTTATTTATCTTCATGCCTGTCCTGAAACCTTGCTAGAACGAACCCGCCACGATACTAGCCGGCCATTATTGCAAGTAGAGAATCCGCTGGCCAAGTTGCGCGAACTTTATGATTCCCGCGATGCGGTTTACCGGCAAACCGCGCATATCGTCATCGAATCGGGAAACTGCCAAAAAACCATCAGCAAGCTGCTTGATATTCTGCACAACCGGTAAAGGCGCGGTATCCGGCTACCGCTTTTCAAATACGGAGGCCGTCTGAAACGAAACACCCTTAAGTTCAGACGGCCTTTTTATTACATAGGACTCTTTATTATGACTATGCATACCCTGACCGTCCAAACCCCGTCGCACCCCTATCCCATCTTTATCGGGCACGACCTTATCGGACAGGCCGATGTCCTGCTGAAACCTTATTTGGGCAAAAAAGCCGCCGTCATTACCAACGAAACTGTTGCCCCTCTTTATCTCCGGGCTTTTCAGACGGCCTTGGACAAGTTGGGAATCTCCCATTTCAGCATTATTCTGCCCGACGGTGAAGAATATAAAAACTGGCAGACCCTCAATCTGATTTTCGACGGGCTGATGCAGAATCGCGCCGAACGTAAAACCACCTTGATTGCCTTGGGCGGCGGCGTGATTGGCGACATGGTCGGTTTCGCCGCGGCCACATACCAGCGCGGCGCGCCGTTTATCCAAGTGCCGACCACCCTGTTGAGCCAAGTCGACTCCTCCGTCGGCGGCAAAACCGCCATCAACCACCCGCTCGGCAAAAACATGATAGGCGCATTCTACCAACCGCAAGCCGTACTTGCCGACCTCTCCACACTCAAAACCCTGCCCGAACGCGAATTATCCGCAGGCATGGCCGAAGTCATCAAATACGGCGCACTCGGCGATATTGGATTTTTTGAATGGCTGGAACAAAACATGGCCGATTTGATGGCGCAAAACCAAACCAAACTAGCCCGCGCCGTGTATCACTGCTGCAAAATGAAAGCCGACATCGTCGCCCAAGACGAAACGGAACAAGGCATCCGCGCATGGCTCAACCTCGGCCATACTTTCGGCCATGCCATTGAAGCTGAAATGGGCTACGGCGTATGGCTGCACGGAGAGGCCGTCGCCGCAGGCTGCGTATTGGCGGCCCGCCTGTCGGAAGTCCTCGGCAAAACCACGGAAAACGACACCCGCCGCATTGCCGCCCTACTTGAAGCGGCAAAACTGCCTTCCGCACCGCCGAAATTTTCCTTTGAAAAATGGATAGGACACATGAGCCACGACAAAAAAGTCAGTAGCGGCGTCATGCGCTTTGTCGGCCTGAACCGTTTGGGCGAAGCGGACATTACCGAAATCACCGATATGGAAATCCTGCGCAAAACCTTGCAGCCCTATCTGTAACAGTGCCGCGCACAAACAGAGGCCGTCTGAAAATCCGGTTTTCAGACGGCCTCTCATCAAATCGTTTCCGGTTATAAACATATCGCCGGACACCTATTGAAACCGCCCGTCCGATACACCATAATCCTACCTGTTCCCACTCTCCGACATCAAAATAACAAAGGTCAAGACCATGTGCCAACTGCTCGGCATGAACTGCAACACCCCCACGGACATCATGTTCTCATTTGAAGGCTTCCGCCGCCGTGGCGGCATCACCGACCACCACGCCGACGGTTTCGGCATCGGCTTCTTCGAAGGACGCGGCGTGCGCCTGTTTCACGACGACAAACCCAGCGCCAACTCCCCCGTCGCCGACTTGGTCCGCGCCTACCAAATCAAATCCGAAAACGTCATCGCCCACATCCGCAAAGCCTCGCAGGGACAAACCTCGCTGGCCAACACCCATCCCTTCATGCGCGAAATGTGGGGCGAATACTGGCTCTTCGCACACAACGGACATTTGATTGATTTCTATCCCGAGCAAGGCGAGTATTACCATGCCGTCGGCACCACCGATTCCGAACGCGCGTTCTGCTACATCCTCAACCGTCTGCGCAACCGATTTGCCGCCAAGCCCGACGCCGGAACCCTGTTCGACGCCATCGCCGCGCTGACGCACGAAATCCGACGCCACGGATTGTTTAACTTTGTTATGTCCAACGGCGATTGTCTGTTTGCCCATGCCAGCACACTGTTGCACTATATCGTGCGCAAAGCACCGTTTGGCAAAGCGCGGCTTTTGGACGACGACGTGATGGTCGATTTTGCCGAAGTTACCACCCCGAACGACAAAGTCGCCGTCATCGCCACCCTGCCGCTAACCCGAGACGAGACCTGGTCGCAACTGGCCGTCGACGAACTGGTCATGTTCCGCGATGGCGACATCGTCCGCAGCGACAGACCCGAAGACCCCGTCTATATGAGCGCGGAAGAAGGCTTGGAAATCGCGCGCGCCGCAGGCGTGGCCGTATAATCCTGAGGCCGTCTGAAAAGTTTTCAGACGGCCTCTTCCTTTAGCCCGTATCGTTGGCATCCTAGACGAATAAACCTTTTACTCTATACGGGAATTACCGCTTCGGCTACAATAACCGTTTACAAACAAACGGTTTATATCGCTATGAAATGTCCTTTCTGCCAACACCCCAACACCCAGGTAACCGACTCGCGGCTGCTGGAAGAAACCAACAGCATCCGTCGTCGGCGCCGCTGCTCGGAGTGCGGACAGCGTTTCAGCACATTTGAAACCGTAGAAATGCGTATGCCGCAAGTTACTAAAACCAACGGCGCCCGCGTCGCCTTCAATCCGCACAAACTGCACACCAGCCTGTCCCGCGCGCTGCACAAACGCCCCGTTTCCCCCGAAACGATAGACGAAACCGTCGCCCTTATCGAACAACGCCTCTACCAGCTCGGACGCAAAGAAGTGCCCTCCAAGCTGGTCGGCGAAATGGCGATGGAAGAACTGGCCAAAATCGACCAAGTCGCATATGTGCGTTTCGCGTCGGTTTATAAGAGCTTCAACGACGTTTCCGAATTTACCCAAGCCATCGCCACCCTGCCGAAAGACCGCCCGGCGGAATAGGCAGCCGCCTGCCAAGAAGGAATATGACCGGTGAAACCCGTATTGTTTATATTTGCCGCAGTTTTGTCCGCCCTGACCGCCTGCGGCAAAACCGACGCCCCGCACACGCCTCCCGCCACTGCATCTTCCGCCGCCGTTGCCGAAGATGCGCCCGCCCCCGCCGAAAATACCGTTCAAACCTTAATCAGCAAAGACAATAAAATCAAAATCGTCGTGGCAAACGGCCATTTCAGCGACGTCAGTCCCGATGCAGGCTCACTGCCGGAAAACGTGTCTGCGGAAGAAATGACGCTGCTGCAATACGACGGAATGCTCGGTATCACGCTTTACGCTGACAATCTCGGTCCGGCACAAACCGATGCGAAAACCTATTTCGCCAATTTGAAAAACGAATTGCAGTCTGCCGAAGGGCTGACCGACGTGCAGGTAGGCATCGCCACCGACAACCGCATGAACTACCGTTTTTCGCAAACCACGGCCGGCGGCATATTGAACGAAAACTGCATCGCCATCCATGAAACCAATCTGTATAATGTCTGCGCCAATAGCAATACCGCGTCGCAGGAAGAACTGGCCTCCGTTTTGAAAGAAGTCAGCCTGATTAAACAAACCGATTAGAGGCCGTCTGAAAATGTTTGGCGAAAACGATGTCCGAATGATGCAAAACGCCCTTGCCCTTGCGCGGCTCGGGCGTTTTTCCACATCCCCCAACCCGCGCGTCGGCTGCGTGATTGCGCACGGCGGCCAAATCGTCGGGCAGGGGTTTCATGTCAAAGCGGGCGAACCGCATGCCGAAGTTCATGCGCTGCGGCAGGCGGGTGAAATGGCGCGCGGGGCGACGGCTTATGTTACGCTCGAACCGTGCAGCCATTACGGCCGCACGCCGCCCTGCGCCGAAGCCCTCATCCGCTCGGGCGTAGCGCGCGTGGTTGCCGCCATGACCGACCCCAATCCGCTGGTGGCCGGCAAAGGCTTGGCAATGCTGGAAGCCGCAGGCATCCGCACCGAAAGCGGTTTGCTGGAAACCGAAGCGCGCGAACTCAACCGCGGCTTCCTTTCCCGTATCGAACGCGGCCGCCCGTTCGTCCGCATCAAATGCGCCGCCAGCCTGGACGGCAAAACCGCCCTTTCAGACGGCCTCAGCAAATGGATTACCGGCGAAGCGGCGCGTGAAGACGTACAGATATTGCGCGCCGAAAGCTGCGCCGTCGTTACCGGCGTCGGCACGGTGCTGGCGGACAATCCGCAACTGAACGTGCGTGCCTTCCCTACCGTGCGCCAGCCTGTCCGCGTCATCGCCGACAGCAGGTTGCAAACTCCTCCCGACTGCCGCATCATCCGAGACGGCGGCAGCCCCGTCCTCATCGCCACCCTGTCGCAGGACGCAGATCGGCTGAACGCCTTTTCCCGTTTTCCGCATGTAGAAATCATCAGGCCGTCTGAAAAAGACGGCAGAATTGATTTGGCGGACTTACTGAAGATACTGGCCGCCAAAGGCTGCGGCGAAGTGATGGTTGAAGCGGGAGCGGTTTTATCCTCGGCCTTTCTCGCCGAAGATTTGGCCGACGAACTGGTGCTTTATCAGGCACCGAAAATCCTCGGCCGCCCCGGCCGCAGTATGTTTACGCTGCCCGAAAATCCGGCGGCACTGACGGAATCGCCCCGTTGGGAGACCCGTTCTGTGGAGACATTGGGCGGCGATATCAAATGGATATTAAGGAAAACAATGGGTTAACTTTCAGCAAACTTATCCTCCCTTTTACTACCGCCAAACAATAATCTAATTTCATTATTATCATTTAAGACATTTTTTCTTAATTTTAGTTACTTTATCAGCATAAATTTTCGTTAATCACTGTAAATATTAAATAATGTGATTATTGTTAAACTTCCCTCGGCCAAATGCACAAACCGCTATAAAAACAACACAAGACTACAAATAAAAAGAAATTTCATATGCTTATTCCAAAGTGCGACACTACGTTAAAATATTCAAATATTACAAATCTTAATTCCTCCTAAAAACAACGGATTTTCCCAGTAAAACTTTTCCCCTGTCGCACAATCTATAGGATGACTTTATCTGCCCGTTGCACCCGTCCGCACGTTTTTCCGCCGTACATACCGCAACGGGGCGGCAGGGTGCGTCTATCACTACTCTGCCCCGAATACTTTTCCTATCCATTAACATGAGACATATCATGAAAAACATTACCATTCAAAAGTTTGCCGACAAATCCGCCAAAATCGGCATTGTCGGTTTAGGTTATGTAGGTTTGCCGCTGATGCTGCGTTATGTGGACATCGGCTACAAAGTATTGGGTTTCGACATTGATGCCGAAAAAGTGAACAAACTGAACAACGGCGAGACCTATATCGAACACATCCCTGCCGAAAAAATCGCCGCCGCCTCAAACAGCCTGTTTGAAGCCACTACTGACTTCTCCCGCATCGGCGAAGTGGAAGCCGTGATTTTGTGCGTGCCGACCCCGCTGAACAAATACCGCGAACCGGACATGAGTTTCGTTATCGACACCACCGACGCGGTAAAACCGTATCTGCGCGCCGGCCAAGTCTTGTCGCTGGAATCCACCACCTACCCGGGCACGACCGAAGAAGAACTGCTGCCGCGCGTGGAAGAAGGCGGCTTGAAAGTCGGCGAAAACGTATTCCTCGTTTACTCGCCCGAACGCGAAGACCCGGGCAACCCCGATTTTGAAACCCGTACCATTCCGAAAGTTATCGGCGGCCACACACCGGCCTGTTTGGAAGTCGGCCTGGCGCTGTATCAGCCCGCCATCGACAAAGTCGTCCCCGTCAGCTCCACCAAAGCTGCCGAACTGACCAAACTTCTGGAAAACATCCACCGCGCGGTCAATATCGGCTTGGTGAACGAGATGAAAATCGTTGCCGACAAAATGGACATCGACATCCACGAAGTCATCGACGCCGCCGCCACCAAACCGTTCGGCTTCGTCGCCTACTATCCCGGCCCGGGCTTGGGCGGCCACTGCATCCCCATCGACCCGTTCTACCTGACTTGGAAAGCGCGCGAATACGGCGTAAACACCCGCTTTATCGAACTTGCCGGCGAAGTGAACTCTTCCATGCCCGAATATGTGGTCAATAAAACCGCGCTGGCGTTAAACGACCACCAACGTTCGATTAAGGGCAGCAAAGTATTGGTATTGGGCATCGCCTACAAGAAAAACGTAGACGACATGCGCGAAAGCCCGTCGGTGGAAGTGATGGAACTCTTGCGCGACCTCGGTGCGGAAATATCCTATTCCGACCC
The DNA here is from genome assembly GCF_045062685.1 of Neisseria oralis. Taxonomy (NCBI): domain Bacteria; kingdom Pseudomonadati; phylum Pseudomonadota; class Betaproteobacteria; order Neisseriales; family Neisseriaceae; genus Neisseria; species Neisseria oralis. Next base: position 216,363 of record NZ_JBJGEB010000003.1, on the reverse strand, counting down.
GCATGTGCCCGTGTTCCCGAAAATGCGCGAACACAAATTCGACCTGAAAAGCGTGCCGCTGACCGCCGAGAGCATCGCCTCTTACGACTGCGTGGTGCTGACCACCGACCACGACAAATTCGATTACGATCTGCTGAAACAACACGCCAAACTGATTGTCGATACGCGCGGCAAATATTCGGGCAAACACGACAACATCGTTAAAGCATAAGAGGCCGTCTGAAAATGTTCGAAATTATCTCAAACCGCAAAATCAAATTCGCCCTGGTCGGCTGCGGCCGCATTTCCAACAACCATTTCGGCTCGTTCGAATCGCTGCAAGACGAGTGCGAACTCGTTGCCGTGTGCGACACCGATCCCGCCGCGCTTGAAGCGGCGGTCAAACGCACCGGTGCAAAAGGTTATGCCCGCTACGCGGAAATGCTGGCCGAAACCGATGCCGACGTAATCGTCATCACCACTCCGTCCGGCCTGCACCCCGAGCAGGCAGTGCAGGCATTGGAAGCCGGTTTTCACGTCGTTACCGAAAAACCGATGGCCACCCGCCTGCACGACGGCGAACGCATGGTCCAAGCCGCCGACAAAGCCGGCAAACGCTTGTTCGTGGTGAAACAAAACCGCCTGAACGCCACGCTGCAACTGCTCAAGCGCGCGGTAACGGAAAAACGCTTCGGCAAAATCTGCATGGTGCATTTAAACGTCTTCTGGACGCGCCCGCAGTCGTATTACGACCAAGGCAACGGTTGGCGCGGCACTTGGGAGTTTGACGGCGGCGCGTTCATGAACCAGGCCAGCCACTACGTCGACTTGATGGAATGGCTCATCGGCCCGGTCGAAGACGTGCAGGCGATGATTTCCACCCACCGCAACATCGAAGCCGAAGATACCGGCGTGATGAACATCCGCTGGCGCAACGGTGCGCTCGGCTCGATGGCCGTTACCATGTGCACCTACCCGAAAAACCTCGAAGGCTCGATTACCATTCTGGGCGAAACCGGCACGGTACGCATCGGCGGCATGGCGGTGAACGAAATTCAGGAATGGAACTTCGCCGACGAACGCGATTACGACGAACAGGTCAAAAACGCCAACTACGAAACCACTTCGGTATACGGTTTCGGCCACCCGCTGTATTACAAAAACGTCATCGACGTATTGCGCGGCCAAGCCGAGCCTGTTACCGACGGGCGCGAAGGCCTGAAATCGCTGGAACTGATTATCGCCGCCTACCTCTCCGCCCGCGACCATAAAACAGTGGGCCTGCCGCTGGTTTACTGATATGGAAATCGCCGTTATCGGGGCAGGCATCATTGGTTCGTGCACCGCATGGGCGGCCGCCAAACAGGGGCACCGCGTGGTGCTGTTTGAGCAGGACGCGCCCATGTCGCACACCAGCCAATCCTCGTCGAAGCTGCTGCACGGCGGCTTGCGTTATCTGGAGACCGGCCAGTTTTCATTGGTGCAGAAAGCCTTGCAGGCACGCCGCTTCTGGCTGGAGCAGGCACCGCAGTTCTGCCGTCCGTTGGAATTGCTGTTTCCCATTTACGGAAAACGCGGCCGTCCGCGCTGGCAAATCGGCATCGGCACCAAACTTTACGACATTCTGGCACGCGGCAGCGGCTTTCCCCGCAGCCGCTGGCTGGACAGGCAGGAAGTGCTTGCCCGCAATCCCAACCTGCTTTCAGACGGCCTCAAGGGCGCGTATTCGTTTTACGATGCCCAGATGGACGATTACGCACTCGGCCAGTGGGTCATCGGACAATGCCGGCAGTTGGGCGTAGAAATACGCGACGGCTGCAAAATCAGTTCGCTGGACACACTGTCGGGCTTCGACCGTATCGCCAATGCCGCCGGCCCGTGGGCGATGGATTTGCGGAAACTGCAAAACGGTACGCCCGCCTACACCATCGACTGGGTGCGCGGCAGCCATATCTTTATCGACCGGTCGCAGCCTCATGCGCTGATGCTGCCTATTCCAAACGAAAAACGGATTTTCTTCATCCTGCCCTACCAAGGGAAAACCCTTATCGGCACGACCGAAGTCCGCCAAGACCATCCGCAGGCGGAGAGGCCGTCTGAAAACGAAATCGGCTACCTGCTCGATGCGTACAACGCTTACCACCGCGAGCCTTTAAACCGGTCGGACGTCGGCGGCAGTTTCTCCGGCGTGCGCCCCCTGCTCAAAAGCGCGGCCAATCCCAGCGACGCCACCCGCGAATGGGCGTTCGAGCGCGTCGGAAACGTGCTGCACATTTACGGCGGCAAATGGACTACGTCCCAGATACAGGGCGAAGACGCCGTCAAGGAACTATTAAAATGACTGATTACACCGTCCACCCCACCGCCATTATCGACGAAGGCGCGCAAATCGGCGCGGGCAGCCGCGTTTGGCATTTCGCCCACATCTGCGGCGGCGCGAAAATCGGCAAAAACTGCTCGTTCGGCCAAAACGTGTTCGTCGGCAACAAAGTGACCATCGGCGACGACTGCAAAATCCAAAACAACGTTTCCGTGTACGACAACGTTCACTTGGAAAACGGCGTGTTTTGCGGCCCCAGCATGGTGTTCACCAATGTCTACAACCCCCGTTCGCTGATCGAACGCAAAAGCGAATACCGCGACACTTTGGTCAAAACCGGCGCGACGCTGGGCGCAAACTGCACCATCGTCTGCGGCACCACCATAGGCAGGTTCGCCTTTATCGGCGCAGGCGCGGTGGTCAATAAAGACGTGCCCGACTATGCCCTGATGGTCGGCGTGCCCGCCCGCCAAATCGGCTGGATGAGCGAATACGGCGAACAGCTCGAACAACTGCCGCTCACAGGCAGCGGCAAAGCCGTCTGCCCGCACAGCGGCGAAACGTATATCCTTTCAGACGGCATCCTCAGCAAAGCCTGAGGCCGTCTGAAAACCCCGTCCCCACCAACAACGAGAAACGTCATGCAATTCATCGACCTCGCCGCCCAGCAGGCGCGCATTAAAAAACAAATCGACGCCAATATCGAACAAGTCCTCTCGCACGGCCAATACATCCTCGGCCCCGAAGTGGCCGAACTGGAAGAAAAACTGGCGGCCTACTGCGGCGCGAAACACTGCATCAGTGTCGCCAACGGTACCGACGCGCTGCAAATCGCCCTGATGGCTTTGGGCGTAGGCGCGGGCGACGAAGTGATTACCCCCGGCTTTACCTACATCGCCACCGCCGAAACCGTCGCCCTGCTCGGCGCAAAGCCGGTTTACGTCGATATCGTCGAACAAACCTACAACCTCGACCCCGCCAAACTCGAAGCCGCGATTACCCCGCGCACCAAAGCCATCGTGCCCGTATCGCTCTACGGCCAGTGTGCCGATTTCGATGCGGTTAATGCCATCGCCGCCCGCCACAACCTGCCCGTCATCGAAGACGCGGCGCAGAGTTTCGGCGCATCGTACAAAGGCCGCAAATCAGGCAGCCTGACCACTGTTTCCTGCACCAGCTTCTTCCCCAGCAAACCTTTGGGCTGCTACGGCGACGGCGGCGCAGTTTTTACCGACGACGACAATCTGGCCACCGTCATCCGCCAAATCGCGCGCCACGGCCAGGATCGCCGCTACCACCATATCCGCGTCGGCGTAAACAGCCGTCTGGACACGCTGCAAGCCGCCATCCTGCTGCCCAAACTGGCGATTTTGGAAGAAGAAATCGGCCTGCGCGGCCGGGTTGCCGCCGTTTACGCGCAGGAACTGGATAAAGCCGGTATCGCCGCACCGTTTATCGAAAGCCACAATATCAGCGCGTATGCCCAATACACCGTGCGCGTGAAAAACCGCGATGCCGTTCAGACGGCCTTGAAAGCGGCAGGCATCCCGACCGCCGTCCATTATCCGATTCCGCTCAACAAGCAGCCCGCCGTCGCATCCGATGCCGTGCTGCCCGTGGGTGATTTGGTGGCCGAAGAAGTCATCAGCCTGCCGATGCACCCGTATATGACGGAGGAACAGGTGCGGCAGGTAGTCGGCGCGCTGGCACAGGCATTGTCCCGATAATCTTCCATACGCGGTTTCAGGCCGTCTGAAAAACAACGGTGCGCCGATACCGGTTTTCAGACGGCCTGAAAGTCCGCAACGCTCCGCATGAATATCAAAAAATTACTCGGCTATGCCTTGGGACCCATCGGCAGCGCGGCCGCCAGCGCAATATCGCTGCCGTTGATTTCGTGGTACTTCCCCGCCGACGACATCGGCCGCATCGTGCTGCTGCAAACCGTCTCCGGCCTGATTCTGATTGTATTAGGGCTGGGACTGGACCAGTCGTACATCCGCGAATACCATGCCGCGCCGGACAAATCCGTGCTGCTGAACACTGTGTCGCTGCTGCCGTTGCTGCTGTCTGCGGCCTGTATCGCGGGCATACTGCTTGCCGCGCCCGCGATGCCGTCTGAAATGATTTTGGAACTGAAACAGGCCGATTTGGGTGTATTGTGCGTCGTCTTTATGGCCGCGCTGGTGCCCGCGCGTTTTTTGTCGGTCGTCCTGCGGATGCAGGAACGCGCCTATGCGTTCTCGTTCAGCCAGCTTATGCCGAAACTGCTGATTTTGGTGCTGGTGGCCGGTTATATGCTGACCGGCGCGGCAAACAGCACCTTCAACCTCGTGGCCGCCTACGCCGCCGCGCAATGGCTGGCACTGGCGGTATTGTCCGTGCAAACCCGCCGCGATGCGGCCCGCGCATGGAAAGCGTATACCGACCCCGCGCTATTGAAGGAAACATTGAAATACGGCGTGCCGCTGGTGCTCGGCGGACTGGCCTACTGGGGGCTGACTTCGGTCGACCGCCTGATGCTCAAACAGTACGGCAGCCTCGCCGAACTCGGCATTTATTCGATGGCCGTCAGCTTTGGCGCGGCCGCACTGATTTTCCAGAGCATTTTCTCGACCATTTGGGCGCCGATGGTGTTCAGATGGGTAAACGAAAACGAAAACCTCGACCGCATCGCCAAAATCGTCCCCCCCATGCTGGCGGCCGCCGCGGCAGTATTATGTCTCGCGGGTATTTTTTCACCGCTGATTCCCTTAATCCTGCCGAGTAAATATGCAGCCGTGCAATTTATCCTGTTATCCAGCATACTGTTTCCGTTGCTCTATACCATGACCGAAGTAACCGGCATCGGCATCAACGTCAGCAGGAAAACCTGGCTGGTAACGGTCATTTCTGTGATTGCGCTGGCGGCCAACTTCGCTTTGTGCCGCCTGCTGGTACCTGCGTTCGGCGCCAAAGGCGCAGCCGCCTCCATGGCCGTGTCGTTCTGGCTGTATTTCGCGCTGAAAACGGAAGCGTCGGTTTTGCTGTGGCAGAAACTACCCCGAACCAAGATTTACGGCACCACCCTGATTTGCCTGTTTTCCTGCCTCGCCTATACATTCTGGGGCAGCAGGGGCAATTATCCGCTGTTTGCCGCCGGCTGGGCAGCCGCGCTGGCAGGAATCGGATTTGCCTACCGGACGCAACTGGTTCTCTTGGCAGAACGCATCGCAGGCCGTCTGAAAAAAGCGGCCTGACAAAAGTTTAGAGAATAATATGCATGTTTTAATCATCCCTTCATGGTATCCCGAAACGCCCGAAGACATTGACGGTATCTTCTTCCGCCTTCAGGCGCAGGCCTTGCAGCGCAGCGGCCTGAAAATAGGCGTAACCGCGCCGGTTTTCCGCTCCATGCGCGGCAAACCGGCCTCCGTCGTCAACGGCGGCTACGGCATCCGCAGCTATACGGAAGAAAACATCCCGACCTATGTCTACAAAAGCATGTATTTCTTTCCGCGCCTGCCCTATCTCGACCGCCACCGCTGGGTCGGGGCGGGATGGAAACTGTTCGAACGCTATGTGCGCGACCACGGCACCCCCGACATCATCCACGCCCACAGCATGAACCACGCGGGAATTCTGGCGCAGCAGATTCACGAAAAAACGGGCATTCCCTTCGTGCTGACCGAACACAGTTCGACCTACGCGCGGAAACTCATCCGCAACTGGCAGCGCCCCGCCATGCTGCGATCGGCGCAGCAGTGTTCGGCGCGCATCGCGGTCAGCAAAGATTTCTGCCGCCTGCTGGAAACCGAATACGGCGGACTGGACTGGCAATACATCCCCAACAGCCTGTCGCCCGCCTTTATCCGTCCCGTGGATTTGGCAAACAAACCGAAAAACGCCGATTTCACCTTTTGCTCCGTCGCCCACCTCAACTATAATAAAGGCTTCGATATCCTGCTGCCCGCGTTTGCGGAAGCACTGAAAACACATCCCGACCTGAAACTGAAAATCGGCGGAACGGGATTAATCGCCTCGCAACTGCACAACCTTGCCGCCGAGCTGGGACTGGAAAATTCGGTTGAGTTTTTGGGCGGGTTGCAAAACGACCAAGTGTTGGATTTAATGTTCCGCAGCGATGCCTTCGTGCTGGCCAGCCGCAACGAAACCTTCGGCGTCGTCTTCATCGAAGCCTTGTCGCAGGGGCTGCCGGTGGCCGCCACCCGCTGCGGCGGCCCGCAAACCATTATCAACGAAAACAACGGTATCCTCGTACCGGTCGGCGACGTGCAGGCATTGGCCGGCGCGCTGGTATCGCTGTATGAAAACCGCGGCCGCTACGATGCGCAGACGCTCAGGGTCGACTGCTTGAGCGAATTCGGCGAAGAAGCCGTCGTCAGACAAATCACCGCTGTTTACAAAACAATACTCGGAGGGACCCATGAAAGTTAGACGCCTCCACCTTTATACGGCCTCCCTGTACATCATGTTGGCCGCCTATATGACCGCTCCGGCCATCTCCTATAAAATCGGCCTGCCGCGTATCGACAATTTCCTGACGGTCGGCTTCATCCTGTTCAGCCTGATTGCGGCCGTTACCGAACGCAGGCGTTATCCGGCCAAGGCCGCCCGCCCGATGCTGCTGGTCGGGCTGATGGCGGCATGGGCCAGCCTGCACCTGATTATCACCACCCTCAGCGCCACCCGTTTTGCAGATTTGATGTTTTTCCTGGTCCTCCCCAGCCTGATGTACATCATGTATCTGGTCATCCGCTACCATAGCGATTCGCTCGGTTTCATTCGGCGATTCCTGACCGTATTCGTCTTATTCGTCGCCCTGCCGCCTTTTGTCGAACTGCTGACCGGCATCCAGCTCACTACCGCGTCCGGCGAAGAGCTGGCCATCGAATCAGGCGCGGTCAAAGGATTGTTCTTCAACCCGAACAATTTGGCGACGGCGGCGGTCTGCTTGGCGCCTGCGGTTCTGTTCTTCTTCAATATTTCCGTCGAGAAGGCCAAGGATTCGCTGCACGGCTGGATATTGTTCGCCCTATTGGGGGCCGCGATTTTCCTCAGCGTGTCCCGTACCGCCATCGGCTGCTACCTGGTTCTGCTGGCCGCCTACCTGATGTACCGCAAAAACGGGCCGGCGACCGTCATCACGGTTTCCGCAGCGGCCTTCCTGCTTTCGATGCTTCCGCAACAGGCTTTGCAGGAATTTCTGCTTTCCCTCAACAACAATGAATTTCTGGAACGCTTTTCCAGCCGTCTTTATCTGTTCCTTTACGATTTCGGCAGCGACAACTCGGTTTCCTACCGTCAGGAAATCTACAACTACTTTGCCGACAACCCGCCCCTGCTCTTGACCGGATACGGCCCGAAAAACTTTATCGGCTATTTCGGCGGGCATTTGAGCTACGATTTGGCCTTTGAAAACCCGCACAGTTTCCTCATCGAACTTTATCTGAGCTTCGGTATCGTGTCGCTGTTCGCATTTGCCGCTTACGTATACACCTACTGCAATACCATCGTTTTGCGCAAGCGGCTGGACAATCGCGCCAAGTGGGTGTCCGTCCTCGCTATGGTCATCTTCATTATCGCCGGCTTTATTCCGTCGTCCATCCTAAGGCTGCCGTTTATCTGGCTGCCCTGCTTCATGATTTTGCTTTATTCCGTTTTGAGGCCGTCTGAAAAAATCCGGCCCGCTCCTTTCCACGCAGCCACCCGACAGATATCATGAAGATCCTCCTGTCCACCTCTATGAGCGGTCTAGGCGGTACCGAACACGCCACCTACCGCTTGGGAAAACTGCTGTGCGACAACGGTCACGACGTGCACCTTGCCTCTTCAGACGGCCCCTTGGTCGAAGATGCCGTAAAAGCGGGCATGACATGGCACCGTATCGATTTTTACGACAACGCCTTTACCCATCTGAAAGGCATGTGCACATTCACCAAGTTGCTCAAACGGGAAAAACCCGACATCGTCCACTGCCAGATGGCGCGCATCGTTCCCGCCTGCGCCATCGCCGCCAAATTGGCCTCCTCCCGCACCAAAGTGTTCTGGCATTCGCGCGGGCTGGTCGGAAAGACCTACCCCAAAGTGGTCAAATTCTTTACCCGTCTCGGCGTTTACGCCATCGCCAACTGCAAAAACGAACGCGACAAGCTCTTACGGCTGGGTTTTCCGCCCGAACGGACCACGTTCACCTACAACGCCCTGCACAAAGTCGATTATGTTCCCGAAAAAACGCAAAAAGACTACATCCTGCTCGGCACGCTCTCGCGGCTGGACTACCTGCGCGCCGTCGACCAGACGCTCGACGTCTTCAAAATCCTGATCGACCGCGGCCTGCCCGTGCGGCTGCATGTGGCCGGTATCGGCGAAGATTTGGATGCGCTCAAACGGCAGGCCGAACGGCTGGGCATAGCCGACAAAGTAACCTTCCTCGGCGGGGTGCGCAACCTGACCGAATATTTCAAAGAAGTGGACATTCTGCTGAACAATCCGCGCTGTCCGGGCGACAGTTGCGCCGGCGTGGGCAACAACGTGCTGGAAGCCGGCCTGTACGACACGCCCGTCGTAACCTACAACATGGGCGGCATCAAAGAAATGGTGATCCAAGGCGAAACGGGCTACTGCTTCCCGTTGGGCGCCGCAGAAGAATTTGCCGACGCGGTGGAAATGCTGGTGAAAGACAAATCCCTGCGCGACAGGATAGGCAAGGCGCTGCACCGCCGTGTGGCGCATCTGTGTTCCGACGAAGAAATCTACCGTACCACTATGAACGCTTACAATATGGAGGCCGTCTGAAACATTCGGCGGACTACACCGTGTTTCAATTTATGTTTATTTACACATGGCATACGCACTTTTCGTTATTGTTTCCGTCTAATTGAAATAGACAAGTAGAAAACTATCATCTATGAAAATCATCATCACAACCTCTATGAGCGGACTGGGCGGCACGGAACATGCGGCCTTCCGGTTGGGCAAACTTCTGAACGGCCACGGCCATGATGTCGTTTTGGCCTCTTCAGACGGCCCTCTGGTCGCCGATGCCAAAAAAATAGGCATCAGATGGTACAACATTGATTTTTATGGCGGAAAATTAAGCTACTTCAAAGGCATGACGGCCTACGTCAAAATGCTCAAAACGGAAAAACCCGACATTATCCACTGCCAGATGGCGCGTATCGTGCCCGCCTGCGCGGTGGCTGCCAAAATCGCCTCGCCCAAGACCAAAGTGTTCTACCACGCGCGCGGCCTCGACCCCGAAACCTATCCGAAAATCGCCAAACTGTTCGACCGCCTCGGCGTCTATATCATCGGCAACTGCAAACACGAGCGGGAAAAACTCATCCGCTACGGCTTTCCCGCCGAACGTACCGCCTACACCTACAACGCCCTGCCCGAACAGCACGACGGCCCGGACAAAACGCCTAGGGACGAAGTCATGCTCGGTACCCTCTCGCGGCTGGATTCCGTGCGCGCGGTCAATCTTGCCATCGATTTCCTGAAAGTCCTGCTTGACCGCGGCCTGTCCGTGCGCCTGTCGGTGGCCGGCATCGGCGAGGAAAGCGACAACCTCAAAGCGCAGGCGGAACGCTTGGAGCTGGCCGACAAAGTCATCTTTCTCGGCGGCGTGCGCGATTTGAGCGCTTATTTCAGGGAAGTCGACATCCTGCTGAACACACCCGTCCTTATCGGCGACCACGGCGCGGGGGTCGGCAACAACATCTTGGAAGCCGGCCTGTATGAAACCCCCGTCGTAACCTACGACGTCGCCGGCGTATCCGAAATGGTCATCGACGGTCAAACAGGGTATTGTGTCACGTTTGAAGACAAAGAACGCTTTGCCGACGCCGTAACCGATTTGGTTAGAAACCCCGGCCTGCGCCGCCAGATGGGCAAAGCGCTGCACGACCACGTTACCGCGCTGTGTTCCGACGACGAAATTTACCGCGCCACCATGGCTGCATACGAGATGTGAGGCCGTCTGAAAAATGAACATCACCATCGTCGCACCTTATTGTTCGCTGCCGTCCGAGCCTCATTTCAACCGCTTCTGGTATCTTGCCGAGCTGTTGTCGCAGTCTCATGACGTGCTGCTGATTACCAGCAATTTCAAACACTACGACAAATCTTTCAGACGGCCTCAAGACGCTGAGGCTGCCTCGAAAGGTCGTCTGAAAGTCATGCTGCTGGAAGAGAGCGGCTACGGCAAAAACGTATCGCTGGACCGCGTCAAAAGCCATCATGTGTTCGTCAAAAATTTTGAGCAATGGCTGAACAACTGCCGTCCGGGCGAACAAGACGTCGTCTTCTCCGCCTATCCGCTGATCGCCACCAACTTGCTTTTGGGCGAACACAAAGCGCGTTTGGGCTACAAGCTGATTATCGACGTGCAGGACGTATGGCCTGAATCCTTCTCCTCGGTCGTGCCGTTTTTGAAAAAAATCCCGCACAACCTGCTGCCCTTCTCCTCCCGCGCCAACCGTGCCTACCGCTACGCCGACGCATTGGTTGCCGTGTCGCAGACCTACCTCGACCGCGCTAAAGAAGCCAATCCGAACGTGCCCGGCGAAGTCGTCTATATCGGCGCGGATTTTCCGAAACTCGATGCCGCGCCGGCAAAAGACTTCGGCGACAGCAAAACCCGTTTCTTCTACTTGGGTACGCTCAGTTACAGCTATGACGTGGAAACCGTGTGCAAAGGCGTTCGGAAACTGTTGGACGACGGCGAAAATGTAGAGCTACACATCATGGGCGGCGGCCCCGATTTGGACAGGCTCAAACAATACGCCTGCGACGGCATCAAGTTTTACGGCTACATCCCCTACGCCGAAATGATGTCGGTCGCCAAAGGCTGCGACATCTCCGTCAACGCCATCCATTCCTACGCCATGCAGTCGATTACCAACAAGCTGTCCGACTATATGGCATTGCAAAAACCGATTTTAAATAGCCAGGTCAACGACGAAGTTGCCGAAGTCCTCACCCTGCTGCCGCACGCGGACTACCGTTCCGGCGATGTGGACAGCTTCGTCCAAGCCGCCAAAGACATTCTGGCGCGCAAAAACGACCCCGTTCAATCCGACGAAATCGTCCGCCGCTTCAAGCGCGACGTGGCGTATCAAAAAATCGTCAACCTGATTGAAAGATTAGCCCATGAGTAAATTCTTCAAACGCCTGTTTGACATTATCGCTTCCGCATCGGGGCTGATTATCCTGTCGCCTGTATTTTTGATTCTGGCGTACCTCATCCGCAAAAACTTGGGCGCACCCGTGTTCTTCACCCAAGAGCGGCCGGGCAAAGACGGCAAACCGTTCAAAATGATCAAATTCCGCTCCATGCGCGATGCGGTCGATAAAGACGGCAACCCGCTGCCCGACAGCGAGCGGCTGACCCCTTTCGGCAAAAAGCTGCGTGCGGCCAGCCTAGACGAACTGCCCGAATTATGGAACGTCCTCAAAGGTGACATGAGCTTGGTCGGCCCGCGTCCGCTCTTGATGAGCTACCTGCCGCTTTACAACGATTTCCAGTTCCGCCGCCACGAAATGAGGCCCGGCGTTACCGGTTGGGCGCAGGTCAACGGTCGCAATGCGATTTCATGGGATGAAAAATTCGCTTATGATATATGGTATATCGACCATTTCAGTTTATGGTTCGATATGAAGATTTTGTTTTTAACCATTAAGAAGGTGTTTATTAAAGAAGGCATCTCAGCCGAGGGAGAGGCGACCATGCCTTATTTCACAGGAAACGATAGTAATGAGCAAAAAGGGTAACATACTAATTTTGTCCGCAGGAAGACGTGTAGAACTAATACAAGATTTTAAAACCGAAGCCGCAAAATTTTCAGACGGCATCAGAATACTAACCACAGATATGAATCCGCGCATGTCGTCGGCGTGCCATGTATCCGACGGTGCTTTCTCCGTGCCGTCGATACAGTCGGAAGACTATATCGACCGTATTTTCGACTTGGCCGTCGAGAAAGACATCGGTTTGATTATTCCGACCATAGACACCGAGCTGTACAAACTGTCCGAAGCCAGAACACGCTTTGAAGAAGCCGGTATCCATATCGTTATTTCCGATTCGGAACTGGTCGCCTTATGCCGCGACAAACGCAAGACAGTCGGGCTGTTTGCCCGCCACGGTATCCGCTCGCCCGAAGTTTACGACCGCAACCGTCTGGTTTATCCGTGTTTCGTCAAGCCCTATAACGGCAGCCGCGCCATCGGCGCCAGGCGCTTGGACCGGGCCGCCGACCTTACGCCGGAAATACTGGCCGACTCCAAACTGATGTTCTGCCAGTTGATAGACATCGCGGAAGAGTTTCAGGAATTTACCGTCGATATGTATTACGACCGGAAAGACCGTCTGAAATGCGCGGTTCCGCGTGAACGTTTGGAAGTGCGTACCGGAGAAGTCAGCAAAGGCGTAACCCGCAAGAACAGCCTTTACGGCCTGCTGATTGAAAACATGGCCGTCCTCGAAGGCGCGCGCGGCTGCATTACCGCCCAATTTTTCTTCAACGGGCGCAATGACACACTATACGGCGTGGAAATCAACCCCCGTTTCGGCGGCGGCTTCCCGCTGACCTACGCCGCAGGCGGAAACTACCCCGGCTGGCTGATTCGGGAATACCTGTACGGCGAAGAAATCCCGTTCTTCGACCGGTGGGAAAACAACCTGATTATGCTGCGCTACGATGCCAAGGTTTTAGTGCATGAGCAGGATTAATCCCGAACAAAGCGTCATCGTGTTCGATTTGGACGACACGCTCTACGCCGAATACGAATACAAGTGTTCCGGCATACGGGCCGTAACCGCCCTCGTCGCCAAACTTTATCCCGAGTTCGGCGAGACGGAACTGCTGGAAAAAATCGATGCGGACGGCAACGGATGGCTCGACGAACTCTGCGCGCTGTGCAACTTCAACAGCGAAGAAAAAAAGTCGCTGCTTTGGTATTACCGTCTGCATACGCCGGTTCTGACCCCGTATTGGCATCCGCAAAAGCTGGCGGCATTCATCCGCAGATTCGCCGCCGCCGCGCTGATTACCGACGGCAGGAGCCTGACCCAGCGCCTGAAGCTGGACGCGCTGGGCATCCGCTGTCTGTTTGACGAAATTCTGGTTTCCGAATCGTCCGGACAGGAAAAACCCGACGGCGGCCGTTTCTACTTGTTAGAAAAAAAATACGGCATGGACAAACGCTATATTTATGTCGGCGACAACATAAAAAAAGACTTTGTTACGCCGAAAAAAATGGGGTGGCTGACCATAGGGTTGAAAGCGGCTTCCCGCAATATCCACCCTAACAATCCGGCAGACTTCGCAGAACCGTTCCACCCACATCTTTGGATCGATTCCCTACCCGAACTTGCCGAGATAATCACATAATAAAAACAAAAACATACAAACTCAGAAGGAAGATACATGATTACCAAGATTTTATTTATGGGACGCAAGCAGATTTCTGCCGGCATGCTCGAATTTCTGTCGACGCAGCCGGACATCGAAATCGTCGGCGTACTGACCGACAGCCACCTGCAAGGCTCGCCGACGACCGCCGCCGCCAAAGAATTGGGCTTGCCGCTCTACACTTTCGATACCGCCTTGGAAGCAATGAAGGAAGACCGTCTGAAATACGATTTGGGCTTGTCCGTACTCTACTGGCGCAAACTGCGCGACGAATTCCTGACCGTTCCGCGCTTGGGTACGATCAACTTCCACCCTGCCCTGTTGCCCGAATACAAAGGCACGGGCGGCTACAACCTCGCCATCATGGACGAATTGTCCGAATGGGGCAGCACCGCACACTACGTCGATGCCTCCATCGACACCGGCGAAATCATCGAAGTGGACCGCTTCCCCATTGATTCTTCTGTCGAAACCGCCCAATCGCTCGAACGCAAAACCATGCAGGCATTGGAGCCGTTTGCACAACGCATTATCGCCCGCGCCGTCGAAGCGCAAGCCAAACTACCAACTACGCCCAACATCGGCGGCCGCTACGTCAGCCGCGACGAAATGGAAGCCATGAAGCAAATCCATGACGGCGACGATGTTGAGAAAAAAATCCGCGCCTTCTGGTTCCCGCCTTACGACGGTGCATACGTCGAAATCGACGGTCAAAAATACACCTTGATCAACCGCCAACTGCTGGAAGAAGTCGCCCCCAAAGACTCCACCAGCCTTTTCGCAGGAAAAGCCAATGCTTAACACATCCCTCTCCCCGTGGCCGAGCTTCACTCAAGAAGAAGCCGACGCCGTTTCCAAAGTCCTGCTGTCCAACAAAGTCAACTATTGGACGGGCACCGAATGCCGCGAATTTGAAAAGGAATTCGCCGCCTTCGCCGGCACGCAATACGCCGTCGCCCTTTCCAACGGCACGCTGGCACTCGATGTCGCGCTTAAAGCGATGGGCATCGGCGCAGGCGACGACGTCATCGTTACCTCGCGCACCTTCCTCGCCTCCGCTTCCTGCATCGTTACCGCCGGCGCAAACCCCGTGTTTGCCGATGTGGATTTGAACAGCCAAAACATCAGCGCGGAAACCATCAAAGCCGTGCTGACGCCGAATACCAAAGCTATTATCGTTGTTCACCTTGCCGGTATGCCCGCCGAAATGGACGGCATCATGGACTTGGCAAAAGAACATGATTTGTGGGTTATCGAAGACTGCGCCCAAGCACACGGCGCGAAATACAAAGGCAAATCCGTCGGCAGCATCGGACACGTCGGCGCATGGTCGTTCTGCCAAGACAAAATCATGACCACCGGCGGCGAAGGCGGCATGGTGACCACCAACGACAAAGAGCTGTGGAGCAAAATGTGGTCGTACAAAGACCACGGCAAAAGCTATGACGCCGTGTACCACCGCGAACACGCCCCCGGCTTCCGCTGGCTGCACGAAAGTTTCGGCACCAACTGGCGCATGATGGAAATGCAGGCGGTCATCGGCCGCATCCAGCTCAAACGTATGCCCGAATGGACAGCACGCCGCCAAGCGCACGCCGCCAAGCTGGCAGAAAGCTTGGGCAAGTTCGCCAGCATCCGCTTGATTGAAGTCGCCGACTACATCGAACACGCGCAATACAAGTTCTACGCCTTCGTCAAACCCGAGCACCTCAAAGACGGCTGGACACGCGACCGCATCGTCAGCGAACTGAACGCGCGCAAAGTCCCCTGCTATCAGGGAAGCTGCTCCGAAGTCTATTTGGAAAAAGCCTTCGACAACACGCCGTGGCGGCCGAAAGAGCGGCTGAAAAACGCCGTCCAACTGGGCGACACCAGCCTGATGTTCTTGGTGCACCCGACGCTGACCGACGACGAAATCGCGTTCTGCAAAGAACAC
Organism: Neisseria oralis; assembly: GCF_045062685.1. Lineage (NCBI taxonomy): Bacteria > Pseudomonadati > Pseudomonadota > Betaproteobacteria > Neisseriales > Neisseriaceae > Neisseria > Neisseria oralis. Next base: position 200,708 of record NZ_JBJGEB010000003.1, on the reverse strand, counting down.
ATCGAAGCTGTGTTGGCCCAAGCCACGGCCTGAACCGCCCTTTCAGACGGCCTCATCCCCTCCGAGGCCGTCTGAAAACGGCAGGCGCACCTCCGGTAAACCTTGTTTGAAAAAACCAAAATGAATCTGGATACCCTTTTATCTTTACCGCGCAATGTCAAAAAAACGTTTTTCGTTATCCACGACATCGTGATGATATTTGTCGCGTTTTGGTTTGCACAAAGCCTCAAGGCCAACTATTCCAACGAATGGTCGCACCTCTCCAACTGGTTGGCTTTCGCCTCCACCGCAGGGCTGACCATCTCCCTGTTTGTACGTCTGGGGCTTTACCGTGCGGTAACGCGCTACGTCAGCACCCGCGTCCTTTATACCGCCGTGTTGGGCAGCGCGGTATCGGCCGTCGCATTCTTCATCAGCGTACTGATTTTCGAACAGCGGCTGCGACTGGCCCTGCCCGTCGTCTACTTCCTGCTGCTGGTCGTTTTGGTAACCAGCTCGCGGATTATCCTGCGCTCGGTTTTGTCCGACCACAACAAAAGGCCGATGGCGCCGGTTATCATCTACGGCGCGGGCCAGTCGGGCAGGCAGCTTCTGGAAGCCATCAAACAGGTCAACGAATACAACGCGGTGGCCTTTGTGGACGACAATCCGGCCATCCAACGTTCGGTCATCTACGACATCGCCGTATACAGGCCGTCTGAAATCGCCGATTTAATCAGCCGCTACGGCGTGGAAAAAATCCTGCTCGCCATTCCCAGCGCGACAATGGAAGAACGCAAGGCCATTATCGAAAACCTGAAACAGTACAACTGCGAAGTGCTGACCATCCCCGGCATGAAAGACTTGGTGGACGGGAAAATCAAAGTCAGTTCGCTGAAAAAAATCTCCGTCGTCGACCTGCTCGGCCGCGACCCCGTCGCCCCCCGCCCTGAACTGATGGGCGCGGACATCACCGGCAAAGTCGTGATGGTAACGGGTGCGGGCGGTTCCATCGGTTCCGAACTGTGCCGCCAGATTCTAAAATGCCGCCCCGCCAAGCTGCTGCTGTTCGAATTGTCGGAATTTTCGCTGTACAGCATTGACAAAGAGTTGCGCGAACGGCTGGCCGAAGAAGGCAGCAGCATCGAAGTCCTGCCATTTTTGGGTTCGGTGCAAAACAAAGAGCGGCTGCTCTCTGTCATGAAGGCGTTTGCCGTCGAGACCGTCTACCACGCCGCCGCCTACAAACATGTGCCTATGGTCGAGTTCAACACCGTCGAAGGCATCCGCAACAACGTCTTCGGCACCCTGCTCTGCGCGCAGGCCGCCGTCGAAGCAGGCGTCAGCACCTTCGTGCTCATCTCCACCGACAAAGCCGTGCGCCCGACCAACACCATGGGCGCCAGCAAACGCATGGCGGAACTGTGCCTGCAAGCCCTTGCCGCCGAACCCGGCCAACAGACCCGCTTCTGCATGGTGCGTTTTGGCAATGTTTTAGGCTCCTCCGGCTCCGTTGTTCCCGTGTTTGAAAAACAAATCGCAGCCGGCGGCCCCATCACCCTGACCCACCAAGACATCACCCGCTACTTCATGACCATCCCCGAAGCCGCCCAACTCGTCATTCAAGCGGGCGCGATGGGCAAAGGCGGCGACGTGTTCGTACTCGATATGGGCGAATCGGTGAAAATCATCGACCTTGCCAAACAAATGATCAATCTGAGCGGACTGCGGCTGAAGGACGAAAACCACCCGGACGGCGACATCGAAATCAAAATTACCGGCCTGCGTCCGGGTGAAAAACTTTATGAAGAATTGTTAATCGGCGACGAAGTGCAAAAAACCACTCATCCCCGTATTATGACCGCCAGCGAAGTAATGCTGCCTTGGGATAAGTTGCATGACATACTATCGCGCATGGAATCGGCCTGCCGGAAAATGAACCAAACCGAATTGAGAGCACTCCTATTGGAAGCCCCGGCAGGCTTCAACCCTAAAGACGAAATCTGCGATCTGGTTTGGCAGCAGAACAAAAAGGCCGTCTGAAACCTTTTTCAGACGGCATCCAAGACCTATTAAAGATTCACGAAGGATAAACGCAATTATGCAAAAGCCCAGCTTAATCTGCCTGTCGTTACTGACCCTGCTAACGGCCTGTAATTCCACCACCGTCATTCCCGGCTCGACGCTGAAAACCAGAAACAAAACCGTCGTATACACCGGCAACGAAACCGCAGCCGATACCGACATCAGTAAACATGTAGCGATATACCCGATTACCCCGGGCCTGATTGCCCGCATGAAAGAACCGCCCGTTACCGCACAAAAAAACGACGCACTGGCGCGTGAAAAAGCCAATTACGTTTACCGCATCGGCAGCGGCGACGTATTGAACGTCGTCGTCTGGAACCACAACAACCTGAACTCCCCCACCCAACAAAACAACCCGCAGACCAACCAAGTCAGCAAAGGCGTATGGGTGGACGAACGAGGCAACATCACCTACCCACTGGCCGGACAGATCCAGGCCAAAGGCAAAACGATAGAAGAATTGCAAAACATCCTGGCAGGCCGTCTGAAACGCTACCTGAAAAACCCGCAGGTCGCCATCAACGTAACCGAGTTCCGCTCGCAACGCATCTCCGTCGCGGGCGCGGTTACCCAAGCCGGACAACAGCCGATTACCAACGTGCCGCTGACCATCCTTGACGCCGTCAACCAGGCAGGCGGAGCAACCGCCGAAGCCGACACCCAAAACATCAAATGGACGCACAACGGTGTCGACCGCACCATTTCCCTGCAAAAACTCATCCAATACGGCGACCTCACCCAAAACCACATGCTCAGCCACGGCGACATCGTGTATGTACCGAGCAACAGCAACAGCAAAATTTTCGTGATGGGCGAAGTCGGCCGTCAGGCGGCCTTGCCCTTGGGCAGCCACGGCCTGACGCTGACCCGCGCGCTGGGTGAAGTGGGCGGCATGAACCAATCCATCGCCGACGCGACCGGCGTATTCGTCATCCGCAAAGCGTTCGACGACGTACAGAAACCGATTCACGTCTACCAGCTCAACCTGAGGGACGCCACCGCCTATGCGATGGGCAACGAATTCAACCTGCGCGCCAACGACGTCGTCTATGTTACGGCCGCACCGGTTGCCCGCTGGAACAGAGTGGTATCCCAGCTTACCAACTCGATTACCAACGTAAACTCATTGGACAACACTTTCCACTAAAGGCGGGCTGACACACCGATTCAATATGTTTTTAGTTAAAGGTCTCATGTTTCAAAACATTTTAGTTGTATGCCTAGGCAATATCTGCCGCTCGCCCACCGCGGAGCGGCTGCTTCAGAAAAAACTGCCCCGACACCAAATCAGTTCGGCGGGACTTAAAGCACTCACCGGCAACGACGCGGACTTTCAGGCCATTAAAACAGCACTGAAACACGGCGTCATCGTCGCCGGACACACCGCGCGCCAGTTGACGGCGGAAATGTGCGAAAGAGCCGATCTGATTCTGGTGATGGAACCCGAACAAATCGACATGGTGGCCGACATCCACCCACCGGCCCGCAGCAAGACCATCCTGTTCGCACAATGGCTGCCGAAAAAAACCGTGCCCGACCCGTTCAACCAAAGCAGCGAAATGTTTGAGGCCGTCTATCTGCAACTGGAAGAAGCAGCGCAAGCATGGGCGAGAAAACTGAACGCCAGCGCCTGAGGCCGTCTGAAACCGCGGAATACCGTTAAACCAACCAGTTTTACAGAAAGTTTTACACCATGAACAAACAAGCTACGCCGCCGTCTCCAGAATATTACAGCGACGAGATAGACTTCGGTCGGCAGATACGCAGCCTGTTGGCGCATAAATACAAAATCGCACTGGCGGCATTGGCGGGCGGTATCGCCGGAGCCGTTTTCAGCCTCGCATCCACGCCCGTTTACCGTGCCGACGCCATGTTGGAAATCGAAACGCGGCAAAACCAGATTCTGACCGAAATCAACAACATCTTTTCCAATGAGTCGCAGCCTTCCGAAGCGGAACTGGAACTCGTGCAGTCGCGCATGGTTTTAGGCAAAACGGTGGACGACCTGCAACTCGACCAACTCGTCGAACCGAAATATTTTCCCGTATTCGGCGGCCTGATACACAACCTGAGCGGCGACATCGATCCCGAACTCAAAATCGCCGATTTCGAGGTCAGCGAAGACTGGATTAACCTGCCGTTCGAACTGACGGTTAAAAACAGCAAATCCTACGTCCTGACGCTGCCCGACAAACGCACGGTTGAAGGCTTTACCGGAAAGCCGTTGAAAATCAACAATAAAACCGTATTAAAGGTTGACCGTATCCTGGCCGATGCCGGCCAGAAGTTTACCCTGACCAAATTCTCCAAACTGTCGGCCATCGAAAACATCAAAAAACAACTGTCGGTCGTCAGCAAAGGCAAAACCAGTCCGATTATCAACCTGTCGTATACCGGCACGGACCCTAAAGAAACCAGCGTCATCCTCAATTCTATCGCCGACAATTATGTCGGCCAAAACCGCGAACGCGACGTACAGGTAGCCACCAGCGGCTTGGCATTCATCAGCGAAGAGCTGCCGCGCATGAAGGAAACCTTGCAAGAAGCCGAAAACAAACTGAACGCCTACCGCGAAAAATCGGGTTCGCTGGACATTCCGCTCGAATCCAAAGGCGCGCTGGAAAGCCTGACCAACATCGAAAGCCAGATTACCGCCCTGCGTACCGAAGAAGCCGGGCTGGTGGAAATGTACACGCCGGAACACCCGACCTATAAAGCCGTATTGGACAAACTCTCGGTACTGGAACGCGCCAAAAAGAAAATCGACCGCCAAATCGCCGAACTGCCCAACACCCAGCAGGAAGTCATCCGCTTGGCGCGCGATGTAACCACCAACCAAGCCACTTACGTCCAGTTGCTGAACAAACAGCAGGAACTGAACATCATGAAGGCCAGCGCGCAAGGCAACGTGCGTATCGTCGACCACGCCTTCGTGCCTGAACTGCCGGTCGCTCCGCGCAAAACCCTCATTACCCTGTTGAGTGCACTGGTTGCCGGCGCATTGGCTTCGGTATGGTGCCTGTTCCGCGAAAACACCCGTCAGGGCATCACTTCTTCCGACGAAATCGAGGCATTGGATCTGGAAGTGTCCGCACTGGTCCCCTATTCCAAAATCCAGCAGAAACGCGATACCCTGAAACGGACGCTCACTTCTTCAAACGGCCGCTCAAGCTACCTTTTGGCCAATGAAAACGCCACCGATACCGCCGTCGAAGCCATCCGCGCGCTGCGTACCAACATCTATTTTTCGATGCTGGATGCCAAAAACAACGTCCTGATGATTACCGGTGCCGCTCCCGAAGCCGGCAAATCCTTTATTTCCTCCAATTTGGCCACCGTTATGGCGCAATCGGGCAAGAAAGTCCTGCTGATTGACGCCGACATGCGCAAAGGCTATCTGGAACAACTGTTCAGCACCCATGTCGCCCCCGGCCTGTCGGAACTGCTGTCGGGCGAAGCATCCTCTGTCGAAGCGGTACAGCAGACCGACATCGAAAACCTGTTCTTCATCAGCCACGGCAACTATACGCAAAGCTCGTCCGAACTCCTGATGAACAAACGTTTGGGCGATTTAATCGAACAAGCCTCGAAGCGTTACGACTACGTTATTATCGACACACCGCCGGTATTGGCCGTTACCGATGCCGCCATCGTCGGCCAACATGTCGGCATGACGCTGATGGTTGCCCGCTACGGCTACACCACGGCGCAAGACTTGGACAACGCCGCCCGCCGTCTGGTCCAAAGCAACATCAACATCAAAGGTGTGATTCTGAACGGCATCAAACGCGATGCGTTCAACAGTTACAACTGCTATTCTTACGGCAGCTACACCGCCGGTTCCGATAAGAAAGCCGCAAAATCGAAAGGGTAAAACCTTCAGTTTGGTTATCGGTCATCAAAAAGGCCGTCTGAAACCCGATTTCAGACGGCCTTTTTTGGTTTTCCGCATCCTTTTTGCCCATTATCTCCCGCAAAAACACGAAGCCGACGGCAACGGACGAACAACCGGCGCAACGACAAAACATCAGGCCGTCTGAACATTTTTCAGACGGCCCCTTATCCTTATTTCGGCGTATAACGTCCCGCCATCGCTTTATACACCATGTTTTCGTATTTCAGCGTTTCGTACCGCTGGTTCAGCACGGTTTGGGCGGAGCCGTATTCCGTGTTCAGCGCTTCGAGCCAGTCTTTCAGCTCGTTTTTACCGTGTTGGTAGCGCACTTGGTAGTAGCGGCTGTTTTTTTTGTCCAAGGCGTAACGCTGCTCTTGGTTGTTGAGCGCGGCTTGGGCGTTTTGGTAGGCGAGGTAGTTGGTGTTGACTTCGTTCAGCGCGGTGGTCAGGGCTTTTTCAAAGTTGAGTTTGGCGCTGTCGAAATTGGCTTGGGCGGTTTTGTCTTTCCACTTCATGGTCTGCCAGTTGAGGAACGGCAGGTTGATGGTGGCGGAGCCGCCCAGCAGCGGGATATTGAATGCGCTTTTGGCTTTTTCAGACGACGTGCTCAAGCTCGCGCCCAATGTAATCGAGGGATACCAACTGCGTTTTTGCGCTTTGACGGATTGGAGCGAGGATTGCAGGCGGTATTCGGCGGCGCGCAGGTCGGGGCGGTTCGCCAACACGGTAATCGGCACGTCGAGGTTCACGCCTTTGACGGGCAGCAGTCGGTATTGCATGGGGTCGGCGGCGATGGCTTCGTTCGGTTTGAGGTTGAGCAGGTTGCGTAAAACCTGTTTTTGCGTGTCGAGGCTGTTTTTCAGGGAAATCAGGTTGTTTTGCGCGCTCAACAGCGATTGTTTCGCCTGCGTCGGCTGGCTGGAATCGGCTCTGCCGTAGCGGAACTTGGCATCGGCAATGCGGTTGATTTCCTGATATTGCTTGAGGGATTTCTGCGCCAATTCAATGGCTTCGTTGAGATAAGCGATGTTGAAATAGGCATCGGCGACATTGTTGATCAAAGTCAGGCGCGTGTTCGCCATATCCTGCTGTGTGGCTTGGTATTCCCAGACTTGCGCGTCGGCGGTGGCACTGAGTTTGCGCCACAAATCCAATTCGTAGCTCAAGCCGAGCTGGCTGCTGAAGGTGTTGCCGTGGCTGCCGGTTTTCAGGTTTTTGGATGTGGACGCACTCAACGAGCCGCTGAACGACGGCACCAAATCCGCCCCCAAAATATTCGCCTGATACAGGGCTTTATTGACGCTGATGGCCGCCTGTTTCAAATCGATATTGTTTTCCAAAGCCTGCGCCATCAGGGCGTTGAGCTGCGGGCTTTGGTAGATTTCCCACCAGTTGCCGTTCACGTCGTAGCGTTCGGCGGTTTCCGCCGCGCTCATCACCTGCCCTGTCGATTCGAGCGTGAGGTTTTTGTCGGTGCTGTGGACGGCGCACGCGCTTAAGGCAAGGGCGAGCGACAAGGATAAGGCCGTCTGAAAAAAAGGTTTTGTCTGCATGTTGTGTCTTTCAGTTTAAATTTTCAGACGGCATGGAGGGTTGGTTGGGATGTCGTCTGAACAATATTGGAAGTGCCATTTACCGTCATTCCCGCGCAGGCGGGAATCTAGAGGTTTGAAATTGCAGCATCCCCAAATATTCTTTAAATGCCAAGGTCTGGATTCCCGCCTGCGCGGGAATGACAGGCATGGGTATTTTTATTTGAATCCACTATGTTTATCGGCTAAAAACGCTTTTCGCTGTTCCGTAAAATGCCACCACGGCTTCGGTTCGTTCCCCTGCATAAAATCAACCAGCGACAGGAAAATATCGATCATGCAGGGATCGTGTCGGGTTGCGGTCAGGCTGCACAGGCGGTCGTACATTTCGTAAGCGTCCTGCTCCGCCAAATCCTGCGGCTGCGTGATGCCGAGCAAAGCCAAATCCTCCGCCACGGCTTTGCCGATATTGGGCAGGTCAGTCAGCGTGTTCAGCTTGCTTCGTTGTACTTTGTCGGGACTCATGTTTTACCCTTTGGTTTGAAGGCCGTCTGAAAATCTGCAATCGGATGGAGCAACTTGTTTTCGCGGGCGAAGCCCGCCCTACTTTCGCTGCCGTCATTCCCACGCAGGCGGTAATGACGGCAAAGCCATTGCTTATTTGAATTTATGTCGGATACAAGTATCCGACCTACTTTTTTCAGACGACCTCTGCCCATTCAAAAAGGTCGTCGTCTGAAATCATGAAATCCTGACTACGACGCCGCAATGCTGTTCGGCGGCGGCTTGGTAGAACGCGGCGAGTTCTTTAAACCGCTGCGCCAATTCCGCGCGGGTTTCGGCAAAGGCTTTTTCGTCGCCCCAAATATCGGGGTAGATTTGGTTGTTTTGAAAATCTGCTGCGGTTTTGCCGTCGAGCAGCGCGGCGAAGTCGGCTTGGTCCAGGGCTTGGGCTACGTCGACGGTTTCGGTATCGTCTAGCCAGCCGGTGTGTTCGCCCGCTTCTTCGTCCTGCCGCAGGATGTTGCCGATAATGGCTTTGCTCAGCGGGTTTGCCGCGTCGGCATCGTCCGAGCCTTTGCCGGTCAGGACAAAATGCAGCGCATCCCATAGTTTGCCTGCGCCGTATTCGGATACGGCTGCGGGGGTGTCGGAGGAAGTTTTGATTTGTTCGATGCCGCTTTGCGGGTAGGCGGCGTATTTTGCGTAAACGTCCATAGGTTTCCTTGTATTGAAGGCTTGAGATGCCTGTTTCGGGAGGGGTCGTCTGAAATATAGTGGATTAACTTTAAACCAGTACGGCGTTGCCTCGCCTTGCCGTACTATCTGTACTGTCTGTGGCTTCGTCGCCTTGTCCTGATTTAAAGTTAATCCACTATATGTTGCGGGTTCGGACGACGCTCGGGCTGTTTTCGCAATGTATTGTGTTAATCGTGGTCAGCATCACGTTGTGCATCAATGCTCGGCGGCCTACGCTGTTTTCAGACGGCCTCTCGCACTCAAACGCCGTCTGAAAACCTCAATCCTGTGCCAGCGCGTCAATCGGGTTCAGCCGTGAGGCGCGGTTGGCAGGCATAAAGCCGAACGCCACGCCGATGGCGGTGGAACAGACAACCGCACCGATAACGGACATGACGGAAATTTCCATCGGAAATTCGGTTACGAAATGGTTGAACACGAGGCTGATGGCCGTGGACAGTCCGACCCCGACCAAACCGCCGATAATACAGATTAAGACAGCTTCAATTAAGAATTGTTGCAAGATATTGTTGCGCCGCGCGCCGATGGCCATGCGCACGCCGATTTCTTTGGTACGCTCGGTAACCGACACCAGCATGATGTTCATCACGCCGATACCGCCGACCACCAATGAAATCAAGGCGATGGAAGAAATCAGCAGTTTCATGGTGCCGGTGGTGCTTTCGATTACCTGCTTGATGCTGTCGCTGTTGTTCATGAAGAAGTCTTCCGTGCCGTGCCGCGTTTTGAGCAGCTCGGTCAGCCCTTTTTCGGCGACTTGGGTGTTGGCGTCGTTTTTGATTTTGACGGTAATGGAATTGGTGTGGCTCTCGCCGGTGATTTGGTGCATTACGGTCGTATAGGGCGACCAGAGCATCAATACGTCCGAGTTGCCGAAGGAATTTTCTTCTTTTTGCATCACGCCGATGACGGTCAGCGGGCGTTTTTTGAAGAGGACGGTCTTGCCCAACGGATCGACATCCGTGCCGAACAGTTTGTCTTTGGTGTTTTGGTCGATCACGACGACCTGCGCGTCTTCTTTCACATCGGCCTCGTCAAACAGGCGGCCCGATTCCAGCTTCAGCCCGCGCACGTCGAAATATTGTTCGCCCACGCCGTAAAGCGAGGCGGACAGGTCGGTGTTGCGGTAGGTCAGCGTGCCGCTGGAGGTGGTCTGCGGGGTGGCGGAGGCGACGTAGCTTTGCTGGGCGATGACTTTGGCGTCGGCAATGGTCAGGGTTTTTATCCTGCCGCTGCGCCTGTCGCCGAAACCGCTTCCGGGGAAGATGCTGATGGTGTTCGTGCCCATCGCGCTGATGTCTTCGAGGATTTTTTTCTGGGAGCCGTTACCCAGTGCGACGACGGACACGACCGAGGCGATGCCGATGATGATGCCGAGCATGGTCAGAAGCGAACGCATTTTGTGCGCCATAATCGCCTGCACCGACATTTTGAAGGCTTCCATAAATTGGTCGTAGTAAAACAACCACGAGGTTTGTTCTTTGATGCGTTCTATGCCGCTTTCAGGGATTTCTGGATTTTTTGAAGTGTCGGAGATGATTTCGCCGTCGCGGATTTCGATGATGCGGTTGGCGATGGCGGCGATACCGGGGTCGTGCGTGACCATAATCACGGTATGCCCTTCTTTATGCAGCTTTTGGATGATTTCAATCACGTTTTTGCCGCTGGCGGTATCGAGCGCGCCGGTCGGTTCGTCGGCAAAAATGATTTCGCCGCCGTTCATCAGGGCGCGGGCGATGGAGACGCGCTGCTGCTGGCCGCCGGAAAGTTCGCTGGGCTTGTTGCCTTCTTTGCCTTCCAAACCCAAATCCTGCAACAGCTTCTCCGCGCGCGCGGAACGCTCTTTGCCGCCCATGCCCATATACACGGCAGGCAGGGAGACGTTGTCCCGCGCCGTCAGCGAACCCAAAAGGTTGTAGCGTTGGAAAATAAAGCCGAAGCGTTCGCGCCGCAATGCCGCCAGTTCGTCCGGCTCCATTTTGGCGGTTTCGATGCCGTCGATTTGATACGAACCCGAAGTAGCGGTATCCAGACAGCCGAGGATGTTCATCAGCGTGGATTTGCCCGAACCGGACTGCCCGATAATGGCGACGAAATCGCCCTTCTCTATCGACAGGCTGACATCTTTCAAGACATGAACGCGGTTCGCGCCGCTGCCGAAGTAGCGGTTGATGTTTTTACATTCGATTAAGCTCATAAGTGTTTCCGACCGATAATGATGTATGGAGTGGGAAGGCCGTCTGAAAACGAGGTTAACGAAATTTCCGCCAGGAAGCTGAATTTCTTACGAAGCTAAAACCAAGTTCCCATCAGGAAGTTGAGCTTTCAGACGGCCTTTTGCCTGTTTATCTCGGCGGGCCGCCGCCCTTCATCACGCGCTGGGCGGCTTCCGCCTGCTCCGCCGCGCTCATTTCCGACATCACTACCTTTTCGCCTTCTTTCAAACCGCTTTTGACTTCGGTGTTCATACTGTCTTTCAGGCCGACGGTGATTTCGCGTTCGACAGCTTTGCCGTCCGCGCCCAAAACGCTGACATACGATTTACCGTCGCGTTTTTTAATCGTCAGCGTCGGCACGAGCAAAACGTTTTTTACGCCGTTGATTTCAATCGTGTTCTGCGTCGTCATACCGATGGAAAGTTTGCCGTCGGGATTGGGCACCAACGCGCGGGCGTAGTAGTAAATCGCGTTGGAAGTCGTGTCCGTACTGGCGGTGTAGCTGCCCAACGACATCGTGGTCAGGCCCGGATCGACGCTGTCGAGTTTCGCCTTAATCGGCTCGTCCGGTTCGGACAGAATCGTAAACGAAATGTCCTGCCCCGCCTTCACCTTGGTGATGTCGCCCTCGGCAATCTGCATTTTGTTCAACATCGTATCCAGATTCGCCAGTTGGATAATCGTCGGCGTCGACTGCACCGCGTTCACGGTCTGGCCCTCTTCCACCGGAATCGCCACCACCGTACCGTCCATCGTCGCGGTAATGCGGGTATAGCCCAAATCGGATTCGGCGGTATTGATGGAGATTTTGGTTTGCTTGATGGAAGCCTTCAGCTCGGCAACATTCGCTTTGGCCGCGGCCAGCGCATCCTGCGCGCTTTCAAAATCCTCTTTGGAAGTCGCTTTTTCCTTCCATAAAGCCGCTTCGCGCTTATATTTCTTTTCCGCGCTGTTCAGGGCGATTTCGGCGGAAACCAATTTCGCCTGATATGTTTCCAGCTTGGATTTTTCAGTATTGAGCGTGTTCACTTGAGTGGTCGAATTGATTTCGGCAATCAAATCGCCCTTTTTGACCTGCTGTCCGAGTTTGACATACAGTTTCTTAATCTGACCCGAAGCCTGCGAACCAACCGTTACCAGATTCGACGGCGAGATTTCGCCCGTGGCAGATACGGTTTGGTGAATATTGCCACGCTTGACCGTTTCGGTAAGATACTTCACCTGTTCTTCGGGTTGAAAGAACGACCAAACCGCATAGACGGCAACAACCGCCGCGATGAGTATCGCCACCCACTTCATTATCTTTTTCACCATATTCCAATACCTGTATAAAAGCGGCTGCCGCCACGAAATATAGCGGTTCCGCGAAGCCCGTAAATATTTCTGCCAAACGGTAAAAACGCACGGATTTTACTGTAAATACACATCCCAGCCAAGCGCACGAAATAAAAAATACATTAATAACGCATTGTTAAAAAAGATTTTTTTAAAACCGGTTTTCCTAAATATTGCATCCTGCTTACATAAATTCCCAAATTCAGAATTTATCTGTACATATAACTTTTCAAATGACTTTATAATACTGCAATTACGGCCCGCCGACGGCGGCGGGATACAACCTTTTTTCTAAGACCGACACCATGAAAATAAAACAGCAAGGCTTCACCTTAATTGAGCTGATGATTGTCATCGTTACCATCGCCCTACTGGCCACCATCGCCTATCCTTCCTACGCCAAATACATCCGCCAAACCCGCCTGGCCGCGGTGCGTTCCGAACTATTGCAAAACGCGCGCACCCTCGAACGCTACTATACGCAGAAAAGAACGTTTAAAGACTTCAGCAATGACTCATTGGTACAAAACGAATATTTCGACATCTCGCTGACCAGAAACGACGCTGCGGGTTTCGAACTCAAAGCCGAACCGAACGCTGACAAAAACCCCGACGAAAACTGCATCATCCACCTCAGCGACAGCGGCATCGTTTGGGCGACCAACAAAGATGGCACAACCGACGACTGCCCCGGATACGAAAAACTCACCGACCCGGCCCAGCCGTAACTGCCGCCGTTGAGGCCGTCTGAAAAGCCGCCGATACGGTTTTACGGCTTTCAGACGGCCTCAATACGACTCAAACGCCCAAACAAAACCTGCCTGCAACCCCGAAAGTTGCAGGCAGGTTTCGTTTGTCGTCGGGCTTATGCCAAATCCAGTATGGCGGAAGTATAAACATCCTGCACGTCGTCCAAATCTTCCAAAGCATCAATCAGTTTCTGCATTTTGACGGCGTCTTCGCCGGAAAGTTCGGTTTCGTTTTGGGCGCGCATGGTGACGTCGCCGTCAACGGATTTGTAGCCTGCGGTTTCCAATGCCGCTTTCACGCCCGCCCAATCGTTCGGGGCGGTGATGACTTCGATGGAGCCGTCGTCGTTGGTGATAACGTCTTCCGCACCGGCTTCCAGAGCGGCTTCCATCAGCGCGTCTTCGTCAACGCCGGGTTCGAACACCAGATAACCCTGATGCACGAAGTTGAACGCCACGCAGCCGTCGGTGCCCAAGTTGCCGCCGTTTTTGGTGAACGCATGGCGCACGTCGGCGACGGTGCGGGTTTTGTTGTCGGTCAGGCAGTCCACCATCAGCGCCGCGCCGCCGATGCCGTAGCCTTCGTAGCGCAATTCGATATATTCCACCCCTTCCAAGTTGCCCGTACCTTTGTCGATGGCGCGCTGCACGTTGTCTTTGGGCATATTGTTTTCGGCGGCTTTTTCCAAAGCCAGGCGCAGGCGCGGGTTGGCGCCGGGGTCGCCGCCGCCCATGCGGGCCGCAACGGTGATTTCTTTAATTAAACGGGTGAAGATTTTGCCGCGTTTGGCATCTTGACGGGCTTTTTTATGCTGGATATTCGCCCACTTGCTATGGCCTGCCATATTTGATTTCCTTTCCTCCGCCGCCGTTTTCAGACGGCCTTTGCTTAAATTTCGAAGCTGCGATTCTAGCATAAGATTGCAACGTCCAAAAACTCCGCCCGCCGTTTTCAGACGGCCTCCCGCGGCCGCCTCAGCGTTAGAAGGCGTTAAGCGGAACCTGTTTTTTCGTTTTAATTGTAAACAATTTAAGGTATGATGGGGCGGCATACCCGTTTCGCCGCGGGCTGCAACGGAAAGGCGGCAGGTGTAGTTTCCGGCCGTTTTACGTTAATCCGAACTTTATTTTCAAGATGAGGTTTCCAACCTTTTTTCGAGGTACTGTCTATGGAAGAGATGTTGTCTGCGCTGGTGGGCGCGGTCAATCTGGTGTTGTGGGACTACCTGCTGATTTATGCCCTGCTCGGCATCGGCCTGTTCTTCACCATCTATCTGGGCGCGCCGCAAGTTACCAAACTCGGCGCGGGTTTCAAATCGGTATTCGGCGGCTTGTTTGCCAAAAAAGACCCCGCCGACAAAGACCATAAATCATTGTCGCAGTTTCAGGCGCTGGCAGTGGCGGTATCCGCCCAAATCGGTACCGGCAACGTCGCGGGCGTGGCCACGGCGATTACCGCCGGCGGGCCGGGCGCGGTGTTTTGGATGTGGTTTTCCGCGGTTTTGGGCATGTCGACGATTTTTGCCGAAGCGCTGCTGGCGCAGAAATACCGCGTGGTCAGCCACGGCAAGTATATCGGCGGCCCCGCGTTTTACATCACCCACGGCCTGACGCCGAAAATCGGCCGCGGCGCGGCGCGTTTCCTGTCGGGCTTTTTCTCGATTGCGCTGATTATCGCGCTGGGCTTTATCGGCAATGCGACCCAGTCTAATTCGATTGCTTCGGCGGTAACGGTGGCTTTCGACGTGCCGGCACTGGCGGTCGGCATCGGCCTGGCGGCACTGGCGGGACTGATCATCGTCGGCGGCGTCAACCGCATCGCCAATGTCGCCCAATTCGTCGTGCCGTTTATGGCGGTGATTTACATCATCTGTGCGGTTGTGATTCTGTTTCAATTTTCCGACCATATTTCGCCGATGATTAACCATATTTTCGTGGCGGCGTTCAATCCGGAAGCAGTGTTGGGCGGCGCGGCCGGTATCGGGATGCGCGAAGCGGTGCGCTTCGGCGTGGCGCGCGGCCTGTTTTCTAACGAAGCGGGGATGGGTTCCACTCCGCACGCCCATGCGACGGCGGATGTAAACCACCCCGTACAGCAAGGGATGGCGGCGTTTGTCGGCGTGTTTATCGACACGATTCTGGTGTGTACCGCCACTGCGCTGATTATCCTGCTCACCGATGCCGACAAACTGGGTTTGCAGGGGGCGGCGGTAACGCAGCAGGCGTTTGTGATTGCCTTCGGCGGCTTCGGCTCGCAGCTTTTGGCGATCTGCCTGACCTTCTTCGCCTTCACCACCATCATCGGCTGGTATTACTTCGGCGAATCCAACATCCGCTTCCTCTTCCGCGGCCGCCATTTGGGCATTTACCGCACGCTGGTACTGGCCGCGATTGTGTTGGGCACGCTGGGCAAAGTGGATTTGGTGTGGAGCCTGTCGGACATGTTCAACGGCTTCATGGTCATTCCGAACTTAATCGCCCTCTTTCTGCTGCGTAAGGAAATCCGCGCGGTTTACACCGACTATCTGGCGCAAAAAAAGGCAGGTGCCGGTTTGTCGTACCAATACGAGTTTCACGAATTTCACGACAACCAGTAAGCCCCGTATCGCCGTGAGGCCGTCTGAAAACGCAACCGTCTGTTTTCAGACGGCCTTTACGTTCAAAATGTAAATCTTGGTTCGCAGCCGATATACCCGCCGCAAATCAGATAGAATAACGGCCTCAACAGATTTTCACGACGAAGAAACACAGAAAGACTGAAAGCTCGCATGAACATAAAACGCACACTCTCCGTATCCCTGACCCTTTCGGCCGCCGCCGTTTTGGCGGCCTGCTCCTCCCAACCCGCGCAGCAGCCGGTAACGGTCGACGTTTCGAGCAGCGGCATTCCTTCGCGCAAGGCCGACAGCCAGTCCAAAATCCTTTCCGATTACAGCCAATACGAAGGCGCGCTGGAAGCGGCCAAACGCGGCGACGACGTATGGCCGCAACAGTTTCTGGCGCAGGCAAGCGACAGTGCAATGGCGGAGAACGTGCGCAACGAATGGCTGAAAAATCTGGGCTACCGCGGACAGTGGGCCTTGTTCCAACAGGAATACGCCAAACTCGACAAAGACGGCCGCGCGCAGGAAGTGCAGTGTTATGCCGACCTGAACGGCGGCAACTACGCCAAAGCCGCCGATTTGGTGCGTGAAACCAAAAAACTGCCGCAGGGCTGCACCCGCTTCATCGAAAGCGCGGCCGCTTCAGGCCGTCTGAACGGCGACGACGCCTGGCGGCGCGTGCGCGGATTACTGGGCAACAGCCAGACCACCGACGCCCGCAATCTGGCCGCCGCACTGGGCAGCCCGTTTGACGGCGGCGGCCAGGGCGCGCAGGAATACAGCCTGCTGTCCGTCATCGGCAAAGACGCACGCAAAAGCCCCGCCGCAGCCGCCACGCTCGCGGGCATGGAAAGCGGCCTGAGCCGCGCCCAAAGCAGCTACGCATGGGGCGTATTGGGCCATTATCAGGCGTTGAACCAAAACATGCCCGCCGCATTGGGCTATTACAGCCGAGCCGCCGAACGCGGCCAGTTCAGCGACGAACAATGGGAATGGTACGCCCGCGCCGCCCTGCGCCTGCAACGCTGGAACGACTTGGCCGGCATCATTCAGACCATGCCCGCAAAACTGCAAAACGACCCGACATGGCAATACTGGCTCGCCCGCAGCCTGAGCGCACAGGGCGACAGCACCCGCGCCGCAGCCCTGTATGAAAAAGCCGCCGCGTCCGGCCGCAACTTCTACGCCCTTTTGTCCGCCGAAGAACTCGGCAGAAGCGTCAGCACGCGCAACACCGTCGGTTCGTCGGAAAAAGGCGGCGTGAAACGCATGGAAAAAGACGGAGCCATCAACCGCGCACTGGTTCTGTTCAAACAAAGCCAAACCAGCGGCGATTGGAAAATGCGCCGTCAGGCACAGGCCGAATGGCGTTTCGCCACCCGCGGCTTTAACGAAGACAACCTGCTCGCCGCCGCACAGGCCGCGTTCAACAACCAATTCTACGACATGGCCATCAACAGCGCCGACCGCACCGATACCAAGCTGGACTTCAACCTGCGCTACCCCGCCCCGTTTAAAGAAACGACCGAGCGCTACGCAACCCAGGCCGGCATCGATCCCGCATGGGTATACGGCCTCATCCGCCAGGAAAGCCGTTTTGCGATGGGCGCGCAGTCCAGCGTCGGCGCACAGGGCCTGATGCAGGTCATGCCCGCCACCGCCCGCGAAATCGCAGGAAAAATCGGCATGAACAGCGAAGAGCTGTACACGATGGACGGCAACATCCGCATGGGCACATGGTATATGTCCGACGCGAAACGCCGCCTGCAAAACAACGAAGTGATGGCCACCGCAGGCTACAACGCCGGCCCAGCCCGCGCCCGCAACTGGCAGGCCGCCACGCCGTTGGAAGGTTCGATTTACGCCGAAACCATCCCGTTTACAGAAACCCGCGATTATGTGAAAAAAGTGATGACCAACGCGACATACTACGCCTCGCTGTTCAACGAACGCCAAACTTCGCTCAAACAACGCATGGGAACTGTTCCGGCACGTTATTGATTGGTCCTGATGACATGAAGAGGCCGTCTGAAAAATTTTCAGACGGCCTTTGTTTATATGTAAACATTCCTAAACGGAAGTTTGCCAAACTTGCAAAACTTTCGTAACCCTTTTCTGTCCCAAGGCAGGCAACGGTTGGTTGCCGATTCGGATGGCGGGCTTTACTGCCGCCATATGTTCAAACGTTTTCATCTTAACCAGGAACCGTATATGAATATGAAACGCAGTATTTTGCTCCCCCTTCTTCTCGCCTTCAGCGGCGCGGCCCTTGCCCAACCCGCCGAACTCTCCACTCCGATACGCGGCATCACTTTGGAGAGCACCGACAATCTCGATATGACCCTCAAACTCATCAAATCCAGCCGGAAAAGACTGACAGTCCGCCTCGTGATGGATGATGACGACATTTCGGCTTATAAAAAGGTTGTGGATGCGTTGGCGCCCCACGCCAATGTTATGGTGCAGATTCTTGATTCCGAACAAATGCCGAACTACAGCGTGGAAAAAATCCGCAGACGCACCACACGGGCAATGAATGCTTTTGGCGACAAGGTTGCGTTATGGGAAATCGGTAACGAACTCAACGGCAACTGGGTCGGCAGTTCTCCGCAGGAAATCAACGCCAAAGCACAGGCTGCTTACGAAGTCGTCAAAAAACGCAACGGCAAAACCGCGCTTACGCTCAATTATTGGTCCAGCCCGAATTGTTATGAAAAAGACTGGGAGGCCACCTCAAAATATGCAGAAAGCCTGCCAGCCAGCCTGCGCAATGTAGACTATGCTTTCCTCTCTATTTATGAAACTGTCTGCACCCCTGCCCAACACCCAAGCAGCAATGATTTGGCAAGAACATTCAACCACTTCAAAGGCCAGTTCAGTAAGGCTACCAAGTTCGGCATCGGTGAAATCGGTACGCAGGACGAAAGCGATGAACAAAAACCGGCTACTTTGGAAGAGAAAAAACGTATCGCCAATTACTATTACGGTTTGCAACAACCGTTGTATGCCAAAATGGGAGACCGTTATGTCGGCGGCTATTTCTGGTGGTATTTCCACCGCGATGCCACCCTTCCCGAAGTGAACGGCGGGCGGAAAGACAACTTATGGCCGACCCTCAAAGGCTTGCTTGAACAGTTATAAACCCCGCGCCGTTTATTTTGAAAGAACGGCAGTTTGATAAAACGGTCTGCGGCATCTGTCCGCAGACCTTTTTTGCATTTTTCAGACGGCCTCAATCCAAAATCTTGCCGACGATTTCGCCTACGTCTTTCGACAATCCTTCCTGCGCCCGAATGCGCTGCAATTCTTGTTTCACCAAGTTTTTACGGTGCGGTTCGAGCTTGTTGCAGAGGTTGAACGCCTGCACCAGACGGGCGGCGACCTGCGGGTTGAAGCGGTCGATTTCGATGACTTTGTCGGCGATGAAGCGGTAGCCGCTGCCGTCTTCTGCGTGGAAATGCGGGACGTTGCGGCTGAAGCTGCCGATGAGCGAGCGGGCTTTGTTGGGGTTTTCGAGGCTGAATTTTGGATGCTGCAGGGCGGTTTGTACCTGTTGCAGGGTGTCGCTACGGCGGCTTGAGCCGACGAGGGCGAAATATTTGTCCATCACCAGCGCGTCGTCTGAAAACTTGTCGGCAAACTGCGCCAGCAGGCGGTTGCGCGTATCGCTTTCGTTGCCGTTGACGGCGGACAGGATGCCCCATTCGTGGGTCATGTTTTGCGCCATTTCGCCGTATTTTTCGGCAATGGTTTCGATGTGCGCGGGGTCGGCGCGCAGGACGAAGGCGCGGCAGACGTTGCGCAACGTGCGCCAGCCGGCGGTTTCGGGGCTGTACTCGTAGCTTTGGTTTTCCTGCTTCGCCGCCTGACGGTTCAATTCGTGCCATTTCGGCAGGAAGTGGACGGCAAGCGTATCCAACAAGGCTTCGCGCGCCTGATGATAGCGCAGAGGGTCGATGTTTTCCGCGCCATCCCATAGTTCGGCTTCAGACGGCACGCCCAAAAGCAGGGCTTTGAAGGCGTTGTCCAAGAGGTCGTCTGAAATGACTTTTTCGACGGCGGCAAGCAGTTTTTCGTGTTTCGGCAACTCGACGCCGTCTGAAAGCGCGGCAAGGTTGGCGGCGACGGCGCGGCGGTAGAGCGTTTGGGCGGCTTCCCAGCGCGTGAAGGCGTCGCTGTCGTGGGCGAGCAGGAGCAGCAGGTCGTCGTCGCTGTACGGATAGTTCAGATGCACCGGCGCGCTGAACCCGCGCAGCAGCGAGGGAACGACGGCTTCGGTTACGCCTTCGAGCGGGAAGGTCTGTTCGGCTTCGGTCAGCAGCAACACGGCTTCGGTCGCGCGTTTGCCCTGATAATCGAATGCCACCGCTTCACCGTTGCGGTTCAGCAGCCCGATTTTGACCGGAATCATCATCGGCTGTTTGTCTGCCATATCGGGCGTGGGCGGCACGGTTTGTTTAATGGTCAACTCAAAAATATTGTTTTTCAGACGACCTTCCGCTTCCAAAACGGGCGTGCCCGCCTGGCTGTACCATAAGGCGAACTGGTCGAGATTGATGCCGTTCGCGTCCGCCATCGCCGCGCGGAAATCGTCGCAGGTAACGGCCTGTCCGTCGTGGCGTTGGAAATAGAGCTTCATGCCTTTCTGGAAGCCCTCTTCGCCGAGCAGGGTGTGATACATCCGCACCACTTCCGCGCCTTTTTCATAAACGGTCATGGTGTAGAAATTGTTCATCTCCTCATAGCTGGCGGGGCGCACCGGATGCGCGGTCGGGCCTGCGTCTTCGGGGAACTGGTGCTGGCGCAAAAGGCGGATGTTTTCAATGCGGCGCACGGCACGGCTGGCGCGGTCGCCGGAAAATTCTTGGTCGCGGAACACGGTCAGCCCTTCCTTCAGCGAAAGCTGGAACCAGTCGCGGCAGGTCACGCGGTTGCCCGTCCAGTTGTGGAAATATTCGTGTCCGACCACAGATTCGATGCCTTCGAAATCGGTATCGGTGGCGGTGCGGCTGTCGGCGAGGACGAACTTGGTGTTAAAAATGTTCAAACCCTTGTTTTCCATCGCGCCCATATTGAAATCGCCCACGGCGACGACCATGAAAATATCCAAGTCGTATTCCAAACCGAAGCGCGTTTCGTCCCACTTCATTGCGTTTTTCAAGGATTCCACGGCAAAGCCGACCTTGGGCTTGTCCGCTTCGGTGGTGTAAAACTCGATTTTGACGTTTCTGCCGCTCATGGTGGTGAAACGATCTTCCGTGACCGCCAAGTCGCCCGCGACCAAAGCAAACAGATAGCTCGGTTTGGCAAACGGGTCTTCCCATTTCACCCAATGGCGGCCGTCTGAAAACTCGCCGCCGTCGATTTTGTTGCCGTTGGAAAGTAAAACGGGATAGCGTTTTTTGTCCGCGACGATGGTGGTCGTGAACTTGGACATCACATCCGGACGGTCGATGTAGAACGTGATTTTGCGGAAGCCCTCCGGCTCGCACTGGGTAAACAGATTGCCGCCTGAAGCATACAGCCCCATCAGCGATTTGTTTTCCGCCGGCAGGATTTCGGTTTCCACTTCAACGGTGAAGCGTTCGGACGGCACGCCCGCAATCGTCAGCGTCTCGCCTTCCAACACATAATCCACAGCCGCCCCGTTGATTTTGACGGACAAAAGTTTCGCCGAACCGTCCAACACCAGCGGCTCCCCCACCCTCTGCGGCTCAACCGTCAAACGGGATTTCACGACGGTTTGCGGTTCGGCAATGTCAAAATGCAGGTCGGTTTCGAGAATGCGGTAGGCAGGCGTTTGGTAATCTTTCAGATAACGGACGGTTTTGCTCATGGTTCTAACCTCTCAAAATAAAGAATATTGGTTTCATATGGTTTCAGACGGCCTGTTATTCAAGAGCGGCGGCAGGAAATAAGGCCGTCTGAAAAATGCTTCCGCATACATTCGACTACACAATTCGTTTATATCGGAATATCAAAACAGCATTCCCTTAGCGCGGCCACATCCGTCAGCAAACCTGCATCACGCAAATTCCAAACAGCCGTTAAAAAATTTTCATTCACACCTAAATGGGATTTTCTCCGGCCAATTTGGCAAAATCATGGTTCCTCCTGTAAAATCAATCGATTTTTTCCGCATTAAAAACAGCCCTTCAGGGCTGTTCAATCCGGCCGGCCGGTGCATTTTCGGCCAACCCATTCCGCCGCGATGCACCGATGCAGACGGCAACCCTGTTTTTAACCTACCAAAAGTAACGCATCCCTATGATTAAAATCAAAAAAGGCCTAGACCTGCCCATCGCGGGCAGACCGGAGCAAGCCGTTTACGACGGTCCGGCCATTACCGAAGTCGCGTTGCTTGGCGAAGAATATGCCGGTATGCGCCCCTCGATGAAAGTCAAGGAAGGCGATGCCGTCAAAAAAGGCCAAGTGCTGTTTGAAGACAAGAAAAATCCGGGCGTGGTGTTTACTGCGCCGGCTTCCGGCAAAATCGCTGCGATTCACCGCGGCGAAAAGCGCGTGCTTCAGTCGGTCGTGATTGCCGTTGAGGGCGATGACGAAATCGAGTTCGAACGCTACGCGCCCGATGCGTTGGCAAACTTAAGCGGCGAAGAAGTGCGCCGCAATCTGATTCAATCCGGTTTGTGGACTGCGCTGCGCACCCGTCCGTTCAGCAAAATCCCTGCCGTCGATGCCGAGCCGTTCGCCATTTTCGTCAATGCGATGGATACCAATCCGCTGGCGGCAGACCCTGTGGTCGTTATCAAAGAGGCTGCCGAGGATTTCAGACGAGGTTTGCTGGTGTTGAGCCGTCTGACCGAACGCAAAATCCATGTTTGTAAAGCAGCCGGTGCGGACGTGCCGTCTGAAAACGCCGCCACCATTGAAACACACGAATTCGGCGGCCCGCATCCCGCAGGTTTGAGCGGCACGCACATTCATTTCATCGAGCCAGTCGGTGCGAACAAAACCGTTTGGACCATCAATTATCAAGACGTGATTGCCATCGGACGTTTGTTCGTAACAGGTCGTCTGAACGCCGAGCGCGTGGTTGCCTTGGGTGGCCCGCAAGTCAACAAACCGCGCCTCTTGCGTACCGTTTTGGGTGCGAAGGTGTCTCAACTTACCGCCGGCGAATTGGTTGACGCGGACAACCGCGTGATTTCCGGCTCGGTATTGAACGGCGCGATTGCGCAAGGCTCGCATGATTATTTGGGACGCTACCACAATCAGATTTCCGTTATCGAAGAAGGCCGCAGCAAAGAGCTGTTCGGCTGGGTTGCGCCGCAGCCGGACAAATACTCGATTACGCGTACGACCCTCGGTCATTTCCTGAAAAACAAACTCTTCAAGTTCACGACAGCCGTCAACGGCGGCGACCGCGCCATGGTACCGATCGGTACTTACGAGCGCG
The DNA here is from genome assembly GCF_045062685.1 of Neisseria oralis. Taxonomy (NCBI): domain Bacteria; kingdom Pseudomonadati; phylum Pseudomonadota; class Betaproteobacteria; order Neisseriales; family Neisseriaceae; genus Neisseria; species Neisseria oralis. The sequence continues at coordinate 177,634 of NZ_JBJGEB010000003.1, read as the reverse complement.
TGATGCCGCTGGACATCCTGCCTACCTTGCTTTTGCGCGATTTAATCGTCGGCGATACCGACAGCGCGCAGGCTTTGGGTTGCTTGGAATTGGACGAAGAAGACCTCGCTTTGTGCAGCTTCGTCTGCCCGGGTAAATACGAATACGGCCCGCTGTTGCGCAAGGTGCTGGAAACCATTGAGAAGGAAGGCTGATTATGGGCTTGAAACATTTTCTGGAAAAAATCGAACCGCACTTCCTGCCGGGCGGCAAGCATGAAAAATGGTATGCCCTCTATGAAGCTGCGGCGACGATTTTCTACACATCCGGCGCGGTAACGCGCAAAGCGGCACACGTCCGCGACGCGCTCGACTCCAAACGCATGATGATTTTGGTGTGGCTGGCTTTGTTTCCCGCCATGTTTTACGGTATGTACAACGTCGGTGCGCAGGCATTCGGCGCGCTGACGCCAGATTTGCTGCAACAAAGCATCGCCAACGACTGGCATTACGCCCTTGCCAACGCTTTGGGCATCAATATGTCGTCTGAAGCGGGCGCGTTGGGCAAAATGCTGTTCGGCGCGATTTACTTCCTGCCGATTTACGCGACCGTATTTATCGTCGGCGGTTTTTGGGAAGTCTTGTTTGCCACCGTGCGCAAACACGAAATCAACGAAGGTTTCTTCGTGACTTCGATTTTGTTCGCTTTAATCGTTCCGCCTACGCTGCCGCTGTGGCAGGCTGCCTTGGGCATTACCTTCGGCGTGGTGGTTGCGAAAGAGGTATTCGGCGGTACGGGTAAAAACTTTATGAACCCCGCGCTGGCAGGCCGTGCCTTCTTATTCTTTGCCTATCCCGCCAATATTACCGGCGACACTGTTTGGACAGCGGTTGATGGCTATTCCGGCGCAACTGCGCTGGCGCAATGGGCGGCAAATGGTTCAGAAGGCCTGAAAAATGCCGTTACCAATCAATCCATCACTTGGATGGATGCGTTTATCGGTAATGTGCCGGGTTCCATCGGCGAAGTATCCACTTTGGCGCTTTTAATTGGCGGCGCGTTTATCGTGTTTGCCCGCATCGCTTCTTGGCGCATTATTGCCGGCGTGATGATCGGTATGATTGCCATGTCTTCGCTGTTTAACGTCATCGGTTCAGACACTAACCCGATGTTCAGCATGCCTTGGTACTGGCATCTGGTCGTCGGCGGCTTCGCCATCGGTATGCTGTTTATGGCGACCGACCCCGTTTCCGCTTCCTTTACCAATGTCGGCAAATGGTGGTACGGCGCGCTAATCGGTGTGATGTGCGTGTTAATCCGCGTGGTCAATCCGGCTTACCCTGAAGGCATGATGTTGGCGATTCTGTTTGCCAACCTGTTTGCCCCGATTTTCGACTATTTCGTCGCACAAGCGAACATCAAACGCAGAAAGGCGCGCAGCAATGGCTAAGAAATTCGATAAAGACAGCTTCAGCGGCACGCTGATTGTGGTGTTGGCGGTCAGCCTGATTTGCTCGGTCATCGTGGCAGGCGCGGTTGTCGGCTTGAAACCGGTGCAGGAAAAGCAAAAGGTTCAGGACAAGCAAAGCTACATCCTGAGCGTTGCCGGTTTGCTCGATAAAAATACCGACATCAGCAAAACCTTCGCCGACCGCATCGAACAACGCGTGGTCGATCTGGCGACCGGCGAATATGTGAAAGACGCGCCGAAAGATTTCAGCGCACGCGTTGCCGCCAAAGACCCCGCGCAAAGCATCCAAATCAAACCTGAAGACGATTTGGCAGGCATCAAAAGCCGCGCCAAATACACCGAAGTTTATTTGGTAAAAGGCGATGACGGCAAAGTCAGCCAAATCATCCTGCCTATGCACGGCAACGGTTTGTGGTCGGTCATGTACGGTTTCGTCGCCATCCAACCCGACGGCAATACCATCAACGGCATTACCTACTACGACCAAGGCGAGACTCCGGGCTTGGGCGGAGAAATCGGCAATCCGTTGTGGCAACAAAAATTCGTCGGCAAAAAACTCTTTGACGAACAAGGCAAACTTGCCCTGCATGTTTCCAAAGGCGGAAGCTCGGACAAAGAACATGGCGTAGATGCCCTTTCCGGCGCATCGCTGACTTCCAAAGGCGTACAAGGTTCGTTTGCCTACTGGTTCGGCGAAAACGGCTATATCCCCTACCTGAACAAATTGAAATCAGCAGGAGCACAATAATGGCTGATATGAAACGCTTGAAACATTTGATGTTTTCACCCTTTATCGATAACAACCCGATTGCCTTGCAGGTCTTGGGTATTTGTTCGGCGCTGGCGGTTACCACCAAACTTCAGACGGCCATCGTGATGGGTATTTCCGTCAGTTTGGTAACCGGTTTTTCCAGCTTCTTCATCTCGCTGGTGCGCAACTACATCCCCAACAGCATCCGTATTATCGTGCAGATGGCGATTGTCGCGTCGCTGGTTACTCTGGTTGACCAATTGTTGCAGGCCTATGCCTACGAATTGTCCAAACAGCTCTCCGTATTCGTCGGCCTGATTATTACCAACTGTATCGTGATGGGGCGTGCCGAAGCCTTCGCCATGAAAGAGCCGCCGCTGGAAAGCCTAGTGGACGGTATCGGTAACGGCGCAGGTTACGGCATGATGCTGATTATCATCGCCAGCATCCGTGAATTGATCGGTTCGGGGAAACTCTTTGGATACACCATTTTCCAAACCGTACAGGACGGCGGCTGGTATCAAACCAACGGCCTCTTTCTGCTGGCACCGAGCGCGTTCTTTATCATCGGCTTTTTGATTTGGGGTTTGCGTACATGGAAACCCGAACAGGCGGAGGAATAAGACATGGAACATTATTTAAGCCTTTTTGTGAAATCCGTCTTTATTGAAAACATGGCGCTGTCCTTCTTCTTGGGCATGTGTACTTTTCTGGCGGTATCGAAAAAAGTATCCACCGCATTCGGCTTGGGCGTTGCCGTTACTTTCGTACTCGGCCTGTCCGTCCCAGCCAACCAGCTCGTTTACTCGCTGCTCAAAGACGGCGCGATTGTCGAAGGCGTGGATTTGACCTTCCTGAAATTCATTACCTTCATCGGCGTGATTGCGGCTTTGGTGCAGATTTTGGAAATGTTCTTGGACAAATTCTTCCCCGCCCTCTACAACGCGCTGGGTATCTACCTGCCGCTGATTACCGTAAACTGCGCGATTTTCGGTGCCGTTTCATTTATGGCGCAGCGCGAATACAACTTCGGCGAATCCGTCGTGTACGGCTTCGGCGCGGGCTTGGGCTGGATGCTGGCGATTGTCGCTTTGGCGGGCATCACCGAGAAAATGAAATATTCGGACGCTCCCAAAGGCCTCAAAGGACTGGGCATCACCTTCATCTCCGCCGGCCTGATGGCGATGGCGTTTATGTCGTTTTCAGGTATCCAGTTGTAAAAACGTTCAGGCCGTCTGAAAAATAGAACGGAAGGAAAAACATGTTTATCATTTCGCTGACCTACACCGCCGAACTTGCTCAAATAGAACAGCACTTGGCTGCCCACCGCCAATTTTTAGACCGCTACTATCAGGCAGGCGTATTTCTGTTTTCAGGGCGGAAAGAACCGCGCACCGGCGGCATCATCATCGCCCAAGCCGCCGGACGCGACGAAGTGGAACGTATCATTAGCGAAGACCCTTTCCGCCAAGCAGGTATTGCCGATTACGCGATAACCGAGTTTATCCCCAGTAAAACTGCGCCTGATTTAAACCGATACGCCGAAGCCTGAATTTTCAGACGACCTGAAACTCCATTTGGCGCAGCCAAAAATATTTTTGAATTAAAGGAACACCTATGGAAATCATCTTAGGTATCGTGATGTTCACCGTCATCGTCTTGGCTTTGGCACTGATGATTCTGTTTGCCAAATCCAAGCTGGTGAGCGAGGGCGACATCACCATCAAAGTCAATGATGAAAAAGAGCTGACTATGCCCGCCGGCGGCAAACTGTTGGGCGCGCTTGCCAGCCAAGGCATCTTCGTTCCCTCCGCCTGCGGTGGCGGCGGTTCGTGCGGACAATGCCGCGTTGTCGTGAAAAGCGGTGGCGGCGACATTCTTCCGACCGAGTTGTCCCATATCAGCAAGCGCGAAGCACGCGAAGGATGCCGTTTGTCTTGTCAGGTCAACGTCAAAACCGACATGGACATCGAAGTACCGGAAGAAGTGTTCGGCGTGAAAAAATGGGAATGCACCGTCATCTCCAATGACAACAAAGCCACGTTCATTAAAGAACTTAAGCTTGCCATTCCCGAAGGCGAAGAAGTTCCCTTCCGCGCCGGTGGCTACATTCAAATCGAAGCCCCGCCGCACACCGTTGCCTACAAAGATTTCGACATCCCTAAGGAATATCACGAAGACTGGGACAAATACAATCTGTGGCAATACGTTTCCAAAGTGGACGAGCCGATTTTGCGCGCTTACTCCATGGCTTCATATCCTGAAGAAAAAGGCATCATCATGCTGAACGTGCGTATCGCCACGCCGCCTCCGCGCGTACCCGATGCGCCTCCGGGACAAATGTCGTCCTACATCTGGTCGCTCAAACCCGGCGACAAAGTAACCATCTCCGGCCCGTTCGGCGAATTCTTCGCCAAAGACACCGATGCCGAAATGGTATTCATCGGCGGCGGTGCGGGTATGGCGCCGATGCGCTCCCACATTTTCGACCAGTTGAAACGTTTGAACTCCAAACGCAAAATCACCTTCTGGTACGGCGCACGTTCCAAACGCGAAATGTTCTATGTTGAAGACTTCGACCAACTTGCAGCAGAGTTCCCGAACTTCACATGGCACGTCGCCTTGTCCGACCCGCTACCGGAAGACAACTGGGACGGCTACACAGGCTTCATCCACAACGTGGTTTACGAAAACCACCTGAAAAACCACGAAGCACCGGAAGACTGCGAATTCTATATGTGCGGCCCGCCGATCATGAACCAGTCCGTCATCAAAATGCTCAAAGACTTGGGTGTGGAAGATGAAAACATCCTCTTAGATGACTTCGGCGGTTAAATATTCGGCTTCAAATACAAAAGGAAGAAACCTCGGTTTCTTCCTTTTGCGTTTTATCAGCCCTTGAGGCCGTCTGAAAACACCGCTCCCAAACACATCATCACAGATGTTCTTTACTAAGGCTAACCCAAGCGGATTGCAAAAAGCGTTATACTGAATAAACAACTGTTTGATTTGATAAAGGTATCATTATGAAACATACCGTTTTATCCTCCGCCTTGGCACTCCTCCTCACCGCCTGCTCCGTCGGTACGCCCGGCATGTCGGTTGGATTAGGTGTCGGCACAGGCATCGGCCGTCATGTCGGATTGGGCACTTCCATCAACTTCCCCGTTAGGTTGGATAAAAATAAAAACGGTATATCGTCGGACAACGGCGGTATCAAGGTCATTGAAGAACAAATCATTACCTATTTCGATACCCACGGCAACACGTCCAACGGCATGGTCAAAGGCGGTTATTACCGCCAGTTAATCAACAAACGCGGCGGAGACTATATCGTTCAAGACTTTTATAGCGACAACGGCCAAAAGCGCACCGACCCTTATACCTTGAGCCGCAACCAACTGATGTTATTCCGAGCAATCCCCGACAACGGCTCTCTCACAACCTACGCTTACAACGGAAACGTAATGCAACAGCAGGTTTTCAAAAATGGGAAATTAATCAGCGCCAAATATTAATGGTTTACAAGATTCTCTTTCAGACGGCCCCTGCAACCATTGAAAAATTAATTTATTTAATATTCAAAATATTAAAGAGAAACCATAATTTTTATTACCAATCCGGTTGACACTTTCGTTTCAGACGCTATAATGAGCGCTTCTTCCCCGATAGCTCAGTCGGTAGAGCGACGGACTGTTAATCCGCAGGTCCCTGGTTCGAGCCCAGGTCGGGGAGCCAAATTCAGAAAAGCCAAGTTTGAAAACTTGGCTTTTTCTTTTAAGCGCATTTTTACTGCATATTCATCAAAACGAAAGCCAACACGTTGGATGTGTGCAAAAACATAGGGTTAATTACTTAAGTGATTCGGCAAAGCGTAAACATCCTATCATTTCCATTTTTATAATCCACTTAAAATTACCAAGGCCGTCTGAAAATCATTTTTCAGACGGCCTCTAACGCTATTTTCGTTCAACGCCCTGCTTTCAATCCCTGCCACAAGCGGACACTGAGTTTGCTTGCAACGGAAGATTTCGGCGAGACGATGAAACTTTTTTCCATGATTTCCTTACTCGGAAAAATAGAAGCATCGTCGGCATATTTGGCATCCATCAGTTTGCGTGCCGGCTGGCTGGCCGGGGCGTAGGTAACGTAACTGCCGTTTTTCGCCGCCACTTCCGGTTCCAATGTGTAGTTGATATACGCCAACGCATTTCCGACATTCTCGGCATCACGCGGAATCATGAATGAATCCACCCAGATACCCACGCCGTTGCGCGGCACCAGTACTTGAATATCCACGCCGTTTTTCGCTTCGGCAGCACGGTTTTTAGCGATATTCAAATCACCACCGTAACCGATGGCAACACAAAGGTTGCCTGCCGCCATATCGTCGATATAACCCGACGAGGTAAAACGCTTGATGTCGGGACGCACCTTTTTCATCAGAGCGACGGCGGCTTTAATATCTTCGGTGTCTTCGCTGTTCGGATCTTTACCCAAATAATTCAAAGCTAACGGGATTTGTTCAATGGCACTGTCAAAATAGCTGATGCCGCAGGATTTGAGTTTGCGGGTATATTCGGGATTGAACACCAAATCCCATTCGTTTTCCGGCAACTTGTCCGAACCCAGTGCTTTGGCGACCATATTCTTATTGATAGCCAGCGTATTAATGCCCCAAAAATAAGGAACGGCGTATTTATTGCCGGGATCGACTTTATTCATCATTGCAAGCAGGTCGGGATTGATGTTTCGATAGTTCGGAATCTGCTGTTTGTCGATTTCGCGATACGCCCCGGCCTTGATTTGGCGCCCGACGTTAACAATAGATGGCGCGACCAAATCGTAGCCTGACTTTCCGGTCAGGATTTTGGCTTCAAGCGATTCGTTGCTGTCGTAGTAGTCGTAGCGGATATTGATATGGCGGGACTTGGCGAATGCAACGACGGTGTCCGGATCGACATAATCCGACCAGTTGAAAATATTGAGTTTGTCTGACGGTGCGGCGGAAGTGCCGTTAGAACGTTCCGCACCACCGCAGGCTGCCAACATCAGACAAGCCAGCAGGGAGGCAAACAGGGATTTCTTCATGGGTACAGTCCTTTTGTTTAAGGGTTGTTGAGGCTGTTGCAGCGGTGGTGTGGAAACCCGAGCCGGGTTCTGAGCCACATACAAAAGGAAAACTGTGGTGGGGGTGCGGCGGAAACCCGTTTGCAACCCTTGGTTCAGCAAGTGCGCATTAAACGGCAAAAACCTTTCAGATGCAATATCTTAGCAGTTAAAAATCACTCCTTCGCCATACAACGGACGCTATGGTTTTCACTATAAACAGAAAAATTTTCAGACGGCCTTTTGCAATTTGCCGACAATACCGCGGATTTGTCAAAACAGGCGGATTTATGGGAAAATCGCACGATTGAATTTAACGAAGGGCGACACCGTGTTAGACAGAGAAGGCTATCGCCCCAATGTCGGTATCATCTTAATCAACAACCGCAACGAAGTCTTTTGGGGCAAGCGTGTGCGCGAACATTCTTGGCAGTTCCCGCAAGGCGGCATCAAGCCGGGCGAAAGCCCCGAAACCGCCATGTACCGCGAGCTGTACGAAGAAGTCGGACTGCTGCCGCAACACATCAAAATCGTCGGCCGCACGCGCGACTGGCTGCGTTACGACGTGCCGAGCCACTGGGTACGCCGCGAATGGCGCGGTTCGTATCGCGGGCAGAAGCAGATTTGGTATCTTTTGCGGCTGGTCGGGCGCGACAGCGACATCAATCTGCGCGCCTGCCACCATCCCGAATTTGACGGCTGGCGTTGGCACCAATATTGGGCTCCCGTTGACGAAGTGATTGATTTCAAACGCGACGTTTACTTGGGGGCATTGAAAGAACTCTCCTCCCGCTTCCTGCGCGGCATGGAAAGCTACGAAGACTTTACCGCGCGCCTGCCTTTTGACAACCGATAAAATAACGAAACGCAACGCTTTCAGGTCGTCTGAAAGCGTTGTTCTTCCTTTCAGACGACCTCTTCCCCTATGACTAAAAACAACCAATACAGCGAATCAAGTATCACCGTACTCAAAGGCTTGGAGCCGGTCAAAGAACGTCCCGGCATGTACACACGCACCGACAGTCCGACCCACATCTGCCAAGAAGTCATCGACAACGCGGCGGACGAGGCGTTGGGCGGTTTCGCCACTGAAATCGACGTGCGCATCCACGACGACGGTTCGCTTTCCGTGCACGACAACGGGCGCGGCATTCCCGTCGGGCTGCACCCTGTCGAAGGCGTGCCCGTGGTCGAACTCGTATTCACCCGTCTGCACGCGGGCGGTAAGTTCAATAAAAAAGACGGCGGCAGCGCGTATGCCTTTTCAGGCGGCCTGCACGGCGTGGGCGTATCCGTCACCAACGCCCTCTCCACCCGCCTCGAAGTAACCGTCAAACGCGAAGGCAAAATCCACCGCATCGTGTTTGCCGGCGGCGACGTGGTCGAACCGTTGGCGGAAGTGGGCAAATGCGCCGTCAAAGACAGCGGCACCGAAGTGCGCGTCTGGCCGGACGGCAAATATTTTGAAAGCCCGAATTACAGCATCCCCGAACTCGAACGCCTGCTGCGCGCCAAAGCCGTGCTGCTGCCGGGCGTGCGCGTTTCCCTGACCCGTCCGGTCAAAGGCGAAGACGAAGCGCACACCCAAACCTGGCATTACCCCGACGGTCTGAAAAGCTATCTGACCGACCTGATTGCCGACGCGCAGGAAGCCGTGCCGCTGTTCTCCTGCGAAAACTACATTTCAGACGACCACAACGGCGATTTCAGCATCGGCGAAGGCGCCGCCTTTGCCCTGACTTGGCTGGAAGAAGGTTCGTGCGCCAACGAAAGCTACGTCAACCTCATCCCCACCCCGCTGGGCGGCACGCACGAAGCAGGCTTTAAACAAGCCGTGTTCAACGCCGTCAACAACTTCATCAATCTGCACAACCTCTTACCGCGCGGCGTGAAAGTGCAAAGCGACGACGTGTTCAGCAAAACTGCCTTCGTCCTCTCCGCCCGCGTCCTCGACCCGCAGTTCCAAGGTCAGACCAAAGACAAACTGACCAACCGCGACGCGTTGAAACTTGTTGCCGCCGTATCGGGCGACCCTTTGGAATTGTGGCTGAACCAAAACGTAGACTTCGGCAAAAAAATCGCTGAACTCGCCATCCGACAAGCACAAGCGCGGATGCGTTCGGTGAAAAAAATCGAAAAGAAAAAAGGCAGCGGCGTCGCCGTCCTGCCCGGCAAACTGACCGACTGTGAAAGCGAAGACATCCGCGAAAACGAACTCTTCCTCGTCGAAGGCGATTCCGCCGGCGGCTCCGCCAAACTCGCCCGCGACAAAGCCACCCAGGCCATCCTGCCCCTGCGCGGCAAAGTGCTCAACAGCTTTGAAGTCCACCCCGACCAACTCTTCGGCAACGCCGAAATCCACGACATTTCCGTTGCCATCGGCGTTGATCCGCACGGCATCAACGACAATCCCGATTTAAGCGGCCTGCGCTACGGCAAAATCGCCATCCTGTCCGATGCCGATGTGGACGGCTCGCATATTCAAGTTTTGCTGCTGACCCTGTTCTACCGCCACTTTCCCAAACTGGTTTCAGACGGCCATATTTATGTCGCCCAGCCGCCGCTGTTCCGCGTCGATGTCAACGCACAAGGCAAAAGCAAACCCGCCCGCAAATTCTACGCCCTCGACCAAAACGAACTCGACAGCATTTTGGAACGGCTGCAAAAAGAAGGTGTCAAAGAAACTGCCTATTCCATCAGCCGTTTCAAAGGCTTGGGCGAGATGAACCCCGACCAGCTCAAAGACACCACCATGCACCCCGACACCCGCCGCCTGTTGCAGGTACAAATCCCCGAAGGCGCGGATGACGAAACACGCGACATCTTCGTCAAACTGATGGGTAAAGGCGAAGCCGCCGCCCGCCGCGCATGGATGGAACGCGAAGGCGATACGGCTCAATTGGATATTTAAACGGTTTTCATGTCAGAGGCCGTCTGAAAACAAGTAAACGGTTTAAACCGCCGTATTTCGAGTTTTCAGACGGCCTCTGATATTGCCATATTCCATATTCAAGTTAAATTACATAGAGAAGCAGTTAAACCCTGCAAAACCGCTCCGGCCAACCGACTGATTCATCATTAATTTTCCCAAAAAAGTACTACATCTTTCCGTTATCAAACAATCTGCTGTTTATTCGACGGCGATAATTCTCTAAACTACCGTTTCCCGAAATGTGCCGACGCACAGTCCGCGCGAATCGGGCCCGGGCCATTACAACAAAACTTTAAGGAACACTTATGAAACCAGATTCTTCCCAATACTATGGTACCGTCAGCCGCCTGCTGCATTGGCTGATGGTGGTCGGCTTCGCCGGCATCCTGATCACCATCGCTTTATGGACGATATACGACGGCGAGGAATGGGCCGGCGCATTGTTCGGTATCCACAAATCCATCGGCTTCGTGCTGCTTGTGCTGATTGTCTTGCGTCTATTGTGGGCCGTGATGAATGCACGCAAACGCCCGCCTGCCGACAGTGTTGCAGCCAAACTCGGCCATTTGGCCTTGTATGCGTTAATGCTGGCCGTACCTGTTATCGGCATGATCCGCCAATACGGCAACGGCCGCGGTCCGTTGAAAGTCTTCGGTATTCAAGTCATGCAAGGATCGCCGGAAAAAATCGAATGGATGGCTAATCTCGGCAATATGGTACATGGCAACCTCGGCTGGCTGATGTTTGCACTGGCGGCAGGCCATATCGTGATGGTGGCCGTGCACCGTGCCCAAGGCCGCGACGTTCTTTCGCGTATGTTGGGACGTTGATTTTATCGGTTCTTCCCAATAATCAAACAGGCCGTCTGAAAATAGATTTCAGACGGCCTGTCAGAGTTTCTTATTGCAATGTAAAGCCTGCTTTAAATTCCAGCTTCGGCACCCCTACAATAAAACGCTCGCCGATACTGTCTTCAAATTCATACGCACCTTCTATGCTGCCCCAAGGCGTACTCAACTGCGAACCGCTGTTGTATTCATATTCTTCACCCGGATACAGTACGGGCTGTTCTTCTACCAACCCCGAATTGCCAACCTGCTCGGTTTCACCGTGTCCGTCAGTAATTTCCCAAAAGCGTTGGCGCAGAGTGACAATGTTTTCACTGCGGTTACATATAGTAATCAAATAGTTGAAAGCATAACGGTCGCGATATACATCACTTTGACCAGCCACATAACGCGGTTTCACGTTAATTTCAATTTCATTCATTTGGTTTACCCCGTATGGTAAGTTTATCAATATAGTTTTGTTTTAATATAAAAACCGGTTGCCCGATTCACATGCCTTGCCTGTATATACTGCAAAGACACGTTTTGCAGATCGACCCTTTTAACCGATCCACATCACCGCATTCAACACAAACAACGTGAAAAATGCTGCAATAATATCATCTAACATAATACCTAAGCCGCCATGGATACGCGCGTCAAACCATTTAATCGGCCACGGTTTGACCGCATCAAATACACGGAACAGCACAAACGCCGCCAGCCACCATTTCCATCTGAACGGGACAAAAGCCAATACCAGTAGCATGGCGATAATTTCGTCCCACACAATACCGCCGTAGTCCTGGATGCCCAGCTCTCTTTCCGTATGGCTGCAAATCCGAACGCCCCAAAAGAAAAGGACCACACATAATACGGCTAACCACCAACCGGTTACGCCCAGTAAATACAGGACAAAGGCAATCGGAAGTGCGGGAAGCGTACCGAACGTACCTGGTGCGACGGGAGCTAAACCACTGCCGAAACCGAATGCCAAAAAACACAAGGGACGCTGCTTCAGCCACGCAAAATCAGGTTTAAATTCAGCCAAAATGATCAAACCCCTGTGTAGTTAATTTCACTTCATCACCACCCGAACTTATGATTTTCAGACGGCCTGTATCCGTAATTCTACCTATACGCGTTACTGCCGTACCGCTTTCTTTTCCCGCCATAATAACTGCCTTCCGACAACTGGTGGGCGCAGTAAATACCAGTTCGTAGTCATCACCGCCGGACAATGTATATTCCAACCATTGCTGTCTAGATAATGATTGTTTTAATTCAGACAGACTGGGAAGAGAATCTACCCAAAGCTCCGCACCGACTGCCGATGCTTTTAAAATATGCCCGACGTCCTGAGCAAGGCCGTCTGAAACATCTTGGGCTGCGTGTGCGATAGACAGCAGATTTTGCCCTAATTTTACACGCGGCATAGGTCTTAGCAACGCTTTTTTACACTTTTCTGCTATTTGCTCGGTAAGAACACATTTCCCCAAACAGTGATTCAAACCGGCCGCTGCCAAACCGATTTGCCCCGATACCCATATATCATCTCCTTCTTTTGCCGCATCACGCCGCAATGCCTTTCCAGTCGGCAATTCGCCAATAATCGTTACGTTAAATACCAAATCACCACGGGTTGTATCACCTCCGATTAGAGTTACACCGAAACGTTGTGCCAAATCGAACAAATTGTTGCAAAAACGATGCAGCCAACTCTCATCCAGCTCCGGTAATCCTACACTCAATAAAACCCAACGCGGAGTAGCCCCCATTGCAGCCATATCGGAAATATTGACTGCAAGTACTTTCCAAGCCAAATCATCAGGCTGAACATCCGCAAAAAAATGCCTACCTTTCAAAAGCATATCACTACTAAAACACAAATCGAAACCGACTTGCGGGCGGATAATTGCCGCATCATCACCAATCCCCAATACTACTTGAGCATCGTCCTGCTGCTTTTTTAGGTAACGGCGAATAAAATCAAACTCTGTCATTTATATCATTCGTAAAAGTAAATCACATTACAAAACAAATAACAATTAAATTAATTATAAAATATCCATAGTGTTTCCTTATACACAATTAATACTATACTTCCTCCAAAACAACAAACTTAAAGATACCTTGTTATTATACTTATATTATTCAATCATAACGTAAACCGATTCCCCAGCCGTTTTTTACCGCCACATGTCTTAATAAATAAACAAAGACCCCGCCAGAACAGCGGGGTCTTGTTTATCAATTGCACAATTAAGGTTTAGCGTAACCGTGTACACCATTGTACGGACTAGGAATCCATCCCTCGTCAGTAGCCGGACGTTCACCTTGTACTTGTCCCGGAGCAACTTGTTTGGTAATAATGCTACGGATTTTCACGTCTACACGACGATCGGGTTCAATACATGCAATCAGAGCCGCACGACGTTTGGCTTTGGAAACTTTTTTGCCCAAGTTGGCAACTTCAGCTTCACAAGTACTAGTCATCTGAGCTTGAGATTCACCCAAACCAACAGCGGAAATCTTGTTGGACGCAACACCTTGGTTAACCAAGTAATTTGCCACTACATTGGCACGGCGCTCTGACAACGCTTGGTTGTATTGTTCCGAACCCATGAAGTCGGTATGACCTTCAACGCGTACGCTTTCCACATTAGAATTGCTCAAACGTTGAGCTAAAGCGTTCAGACTTTCCTTAGCTTCAGGACGCAGAATATCTTTGTCAAAGCCGAACAATGTTTTGGCAGACAACGACACAGTCTCTTCAGCGTATTCAGGAGCCTGCTCTACGGCGACGGCATCACCACACTCAATACGACCTTGTGTTTCTTTGTCAAAGTAAGTGCTTTTCCAACACTCGCCGTAGTTGTTACGGACGACTTCTTGAGACTGGCTGCTTACAACATAACCATGTTTGGTATGCGCTTCGCTGGCCATAGCGGTGCCTGAAGCAACCAAGGCAACGAACAGTGCGCTTAATTTCAGCTGTTTGGTCATTTTATTCCCTCATCAAAATTGTTATGCAACGGATACGAGAAGCAGCCGCCGCACCTTACCAATATACAGGCCGCAGTATGCAAAACGACGGCAGATCGGATATATCAGGTTGAACTATAAAGAAGCCGAGTACAAACTGTCAATACATAACTCTGCTAAACAATTACAAACCTGCCTGCTTCCTAATTGTGAATCATGCCGAAAAATCAACTCTGTGTCATTTATTTACGGATAAAACGAACTGCTGAACATGCTATCGTTGTACAAAAACAACAACAAATATAACAAATTAAATTTAATTTTCATAATCAAAAAAGATAGTTCGCGCAAAAACAAAAACTTTTTTTCTATAAAAGCGTTTGCGGGCAAACTTGTACAAAATATGCTAAATTACACGCTTCTGTCGTACAAAACCTACAAACGCAAACTGCCATGAAATTACAACAGCTCCGCTATGCTCTAGAAGTTTTCCGCCACAACCTGAACGTATCGGAAGCCGCGGATGCGTTGTTTACCTCCCAGCCCGGCATTTCCAAACAAATCCGCTTGTTGGAAGAGGAGCTGGGCGTCCAAATCTTTATCCGCAGCGGTAAACGCGTAGTTTCAGTGTCTCAGCCCGGTAAGGCTGTTTTGGAACTGTCCGAGAGGATTTTGCGCGACGTGCAGAATATCAAAAATATCGGTAGTGAATTTACCGACCATGACAGTGGTTCGCTGACCATTGCGACCACTCATACGCAAGCACGTTATGCGTTGCCGGAAATTGTGGCCCGATTCGTTCGGAGCTATCCCAAAGTGCAGTTAACCATCAAGCAGGGCAGCCCTTCGGCGATTGCCCAAATGGTTAGCGGAGGGGAAGCGGATATCGGCATTATCACCGAAGCTATTGATGACCATCCCGAATTGTGCAAATTGCCCTGCTACGAATGGAACCATGCCGTTATTGTGCCGCAAGACCACCCGCTGCTTGATTGCCGCCATCCTTTAAGCTTGAAAGATTTAGCTTCTTTCCCCTTGGTTACTTACGAATTTGCTTTTAACAATGGCAGCAGTATTGCCCGCGCTTTTGCCAGAGCCCGTTTGGAACAGCCTGCCGTCGCATTGTCTGCCGCGGATACGGATGTTTTAAAAACCTATGTCAAACTGGGGTTGGGCGTGGGCGTTATGGCAAAAATGGCTTATAACCCGCAGGCCGACCAAGATTTACAGCTAATCGATGCAGCCCATCTTTTCGAACCGTCTCCAACATGGATTGCCTTGCGGTCCGATACTTATTTGCGGGGCTATACATACGATTTTATCAATCTGTTTGCCCCCAAATTGAACCGTGAAGCGGTTGACCGCATTCTTTATTCTCCGATTGTGGAAGATTATTCGATTTAGCAATGTACCTGTTTGCAAAATGGTTTCAAAAAGGCCGTCTGAAAACAAAATTTCAGACGGCCTTTTTGAAACCATTGTTCATTCTGACTTACATCGCATGTGTACAGCCCGACACCATTTTCTTCAATGCCTGAGGTTCCAAAATCTTGATATGTTTGTGTTCGACTTTTATCAAGCCGTCATGATGGAATTTCGATAATGTGCGGCTGACGGTTTCCAACTTCAGGCCGAGATAGCTGCCGATTTCTTCGCGCGACATGCGTAAGATAAAGTCATTGGCGGCAAATCCGCGTGAATACAAGCGGTTGGACAAGTTCAACAGGAAAGCGGCCAAGCGTTCTTCGGCACGCATATTGCCCAACAACAGCATCACGCCTTGATCACGCACGATTTCCCTGCTCAACAGGCGAAAAAAATGGGTTTGCAGGCTGGGGATGTTTTGTCCTAACTCTTCGATATGGCCGAAAGGCAGTTCGCATACCTCGCTGTCTTCCAATGCGACCGCGTCGCAACTGTGCGTATGCGAACAAATGCCGTCCATCCCGATAAGTTCGCCCGACATAAAAAAACCGGTTACTTGATCCCGCCCATCTTGGCTGGCGACGGTGGTTTTGAAAAAACCGGCCCTGATAGCAAAAAGTGAAGTAAACGGTTCTCCGGCGCGGAACAGAAATTCGCCTTTTTTCAAACGGCGGCTTTGACGTATTACCGCATCAAGCTGGGAAAATTCGTTCGGCATCAATCCGACAGGCAAGCACAGCTCGCGCAGCGAGCAGGTGGAACACAAAGTTTTCACCTGATGGGAAGCGTTGTGTGTGGTCATAACGGACAACCTTTTTTATAAAACTTCTGCATTCGGAGCATATTTAGGTATTGACTGATACCGAGGCAGGTTTATCATAATGCGGCATTCTATCAAACTACTGAAACTTTGACTAATTCATTAATTTCTATATAAAACGCAATACCGTGCCATGAAAATAATCTCCATTAAAAACAATGAAGAACCGGAATTCGACCGCCAACTGATAGCCAGCCTGCCCGCTACGGGCCCGCGCTATACCTCTTACCCAACCGCCGACCGCTTCCACGACGGCTTCCGTGAAACCGAATATGTCAAAGCACTCGAACTGCGCGGCATCGGCGCGCTCAACAAACCGCTGTCGCTCTATATCCACATTCCCTTCTGCAACACCATCTGTTACTACTGCGGCTGCAACAAAATCATCACCAAAGACAAAAGCCGCGCCGATGCCTACATCGAATACCTCGAAAAAGAAATGGAACTGCTCGCCCCTCACTTGGGCGGGAGGCACCGGCTCGCCCAACTGCATTTCGGCGGCGGCACTCCGACTTTCCTGAGCGACGACCAGCTTGAACGCGTATTCCATATGATACGCAAACATTTCCAACTGATTCCCGACGGAGAATACTCCATCGAAATCGACCCGCGCAAAGTCAGCCGCGATACCGTACTCATGCTCGGCAAACTCGGCTTCAACCGCATGAGCGTCGGCATCCAAGATTTCGATCCGAAAGTACAGGCCGCCGTCAACCGCATCCAAAGCTACGAAGAAACCAAAGAAGTCATTGATGCCGCCCGCGAAGCCGGATTCAAATCCGTCAGCGTCGATTTGATTTACGGCCTGCCGCATCAAACCGCCGAAAGCATCAAAACCACCATCGACACCGTATTGTCGCTCGACCCCGACCGCCTCGCCCTCTACCACTATGCCCACCTGCCGCATATTTTCAAACCGCAACGCCGTATCGACACCGACGCCGTCCCCGGCAGCGAAGAAAAGTTGGACATGCTGCAATACTGCGTCCAAACCCTGACCCGCCGCGGCTATGTGTTTATCGGGATGGATCATTTCGCCAAACCCGACGACGAACTCTCCGTCGCTCTGCGGGAAGGCCTGCTGCAACGCAATTTCCAAGGCTATTCCACCTATGCCGACTGCGATTTGGTGGCTATCGGCGTATCTTCCATCGGTAAAATCGGCAGCACCTACTCTCAAAACGAGCGCAACATCGACGACTACTACGCCGCCATAGACGCAGGCCACCTGCCCGTCATGCGCGGCTATCAGCTCAATCAGGACGACCTGTTGCGCCGCACCGTCATTCAGGACCTGATGTGCCGTTTCGCCCTGGACTACCGCGCCTATGAAAGCGTATTCGGCATACCGTTCGGCCATTACTTCAAAGAAGAACTGGCCGATTTGCAGCAACTGGCGGAACTGGGGCTTGTCCGCCTCTCGTCGCACGGGCTGAAAGTTACCCCCAAAGGCCGCTTCCTGATACGCAACATCGCCATGGTGTTCGACTACCACCTGCGCCACAAAGAAACCAAAGCGAAATATTCGCAAACAGTTTGAAACCTATAAACTGCCGAGGCCGTCTGAAAACCTTTTTCAGACGGCCTATACCATAAACGGTGGAAAAACGGTTTCCGCATGCTCCGACTGCCACTATAATCCATAAAAAACAACAGACAACATATCACCGCACCTCTATGGAACAGCCCGACTTCTTCAACATCCCCAGCCCCTGCATCGGCGTTTGCGAAGCGAACGCCAAAGGCTACTGCAAAGGCTGCCTGCGCAGCCGCGAAGAGAGGCTCTACTGGTTGGACATGACCGATGAGCAAAAACACCAAGTCATGCGTTTGATCGGAATGCGGAAAACCAAAATCCGCAACCGCAAACTGGAATTGCTCGAACGGCCCGACAACGCGGCACCCGAACAAGGCAGTTTCGATTTCTGACCCCCGTCTATTCCTCTTCAGGCCGTCTGAAACATTTTCAGACGGCCTTTTCTGCCGATTGACTGTTTTCCACCGCGTCCAACAGCGGCGCCAGCAATTCCTCCGTTAATCTTCGGAACAATACCCCCTCTATCGGCCCGGCGTCTTCGTCGCCGAAGACCAATTCGACTTCGGTATAGTCTTTTTGACCTTTGCTGACTTTGTTGCCGTGATAGCTTTCCTTGGCTTTGTTCAGGGCATCTTCCCAGTTCTGTTTTTTGCCATAAGCTTCGGCGGCGGCGAGGCTGGTTTTAGCGAAGAAAGGCAGCGGGCGCGTTTGTCCGAGGTTGAAGAACGTCAGCCATTTTTGCAGCATTTGTTGCGCTTGGCTGCCGGATATTTCGGGATAAAGCGTTGTTTCTTCAGGCTGAACGATATGGGTTTGGCGGGTTTCGGTTTCAGACGACCCTACCGCGCAAAAGATTAAATGTTCGAGCAGGAGGGCGATGCGTTGCGGTGCGTTGGGTTTGCGGTCGAGGTAGAACACTTGTCCGCATTGGTACAGGTTGCCGAGGCTGCCTTGCAGGGTTTGCCCGTCGAACGGGATTTCGTAGGCGAAGGGCGGCAGTTTGGGGCTTTGCAGCAATTCGCTGTCGATGCGTTTGGCTGCGGCTTGGAAATTCTGCTGCCACAATTTACCCAGTTCACCGGCGGGCAACAGGCTTTCGGCGTCGAGGCGGACGGCGGTTTCTTGAAAGTCTTGGTTGTGGCGGCGGGCGTCGAGGTAGGCGGCGGCGATTTTGTCGGCGCGTTGCGGCTCGAAGGGTTCGGCGGATTCCCATGCTTCGTCACGGTAGGGTTCGCGCCAGCCTAGGGTTTGTTGCAGCCATGCTTTGACGGGATTTTTCCAGAAGCGGATGAAGTCGTCCTGCCAGACGGTCGGTGCGGGGCTGTTTTCTTCGAGGGCTTCGCTGAAAAACGGACGCGCCTGTTCGCGCGGGCGGTTGAGGGCTTCGGCGTAGTCCTGCCGCGTACTGAAGAGGTCGTCTGAAATTTTGTCTGCGATGAAATAGCGGTGTGAAAACGGTTGCAGGGGGTGTTGTTCGACCCAGTGTTCCGCCAGCTCTTTGCTGCGCCGTCCGGTCATGGCGGCGATGGTGTCGATGAGTTCGCTGACGAGGGCGGACGGGGCGAGTTCGTCGTCGTTGCGGATGCTGCGGCCGACGTAGGAGAGATAAAGGATGTCGCGCGCGCTGATGATGGCTTCGAGGAAGAGGTAGCGGTCGTCGTCGCGGCGGGCGCGGTCGCCTTTTTGCGGATGTTGGGCAATCAGGTCAAACACGGCGGCTTTGGTGTTGCGCGGGAAATCGCCGTCGTTCAGACCCAAGAGGCAGATAACTTTAAACGGCAGGCTCCTCATCGGCACCATGCTGCAAAAGGTGATGCCGCCGCGCAGGAATCCCGCTTGGCTTTCGCTACCCAAAAAACGGCGGATGTGGCGGATGACGGTATGTTGCGGCAAAGTGCCGCGAAAGCCTGCCAACGCGGTTTCTTCCTGCCATTTTGCCAACGCCTGCTCGAACTGCTGCAAGGCGTATTGGTCGTCGGCATCGGGCAGGAACAATGACTGCACCAAATCGCGGCAGCGTTCAGTCCATTCCTCCGCCGCTGCGGGTTTACGCCACTCGGCGGCGAGGCGGGACAGCGTGCGGATGAAGGCGGCAAAGCGGCCGAATACATCGAGGCGGTTGACATCGCCGTGCCACGCGCTGACGTTTTGCCAGAGCGGGCTGCCGTCGTCGGGCAGCATCCAGCCCAACACGATGCGTTCCAACGCCTGCTGCCAAGTGAACAGATTGTCCGCCGCACCGCGCATTGTTCCGTCCAAACCCCAATGCACATTCAATTCGGCAATGGTGTCGTGCAGCAGCGGCAAATCGTCCGCCGTCAGCCCGAAACGGCGCAGCACCAAACCGCTTTCCAACAGCGGCAGCACTTTATCGACTTCAAACCGGCTTTCCAGCAAATCCAGCGTCTGCTCCAGCGCGTAAAGCAGCGGCTGACGGCGGCTGAGTTTCACGTCCGACACCGAATACGGCAAAGCCTGCGCCCCGCCCTGCGCCTGCCCGAACACCGCTTCGATAAACGGGCTGTACGGCTCGATGTTCGGCGTCAAAACGGCAATATCGTGCGGCTGCCAGTCGGGATGTTCGTGCAGAATCCGCAACAGCTTGTCTTTCAAAATCTGCAATTCGCGCAGGGGGCTGTGTGCCGACACGATACGGACGGAGCCGTCGTCCAGCAAATCCGCGCGGCTGTGTTCAGACGGCATCCGCAGGTTTTGAATGTCGTTTTGCAGGCAATGCAGCAGCGTGTCGTCTGAAACCTCTTCAAACATAGGCTGCTCCTCCAAGCCGATTTCCGTCAGAAAATCAAAAAAATCACGCCCCTGCTTACCCAGCGATGCCAACAGCGGATGCCCCGTCTGCGACAAATCCGCATCGTCGCCGCCCTTCAAAAGCTGCGCCGCCTCAATCACATTGCCCCAATACTGGCCGCTCGGATTGAGCGCGAACACAAACACATCGCAATGTTCCGAAATTTTCTGCAAAAGCTGCAAATACATCGGCGCCATCGTCGAAATGCCGAACACGAAAAAACGCTCGGGCAGATGCGCCTTATCCAAAGACGACAGCAGCTTTTCCCACAGCGCCACACGGTGCGGCGCGGATTGGTTGCCGTCGTCCAAATAGCGCCAAAGCTGCGCCTGCCAGACCTCGTCCTCGCCCAGCCCCAGAAGTTTGCCTTCCTGCCAAGCATCAATCCACTGCGGTCGGTACACCAAATACTGGTCGAAAATATCCGCCAACTGCCCCGCCAACTGATAATCCGCCGACACGCCGCTGCCCAAATAGCTTTGCAAGACAGAGCGGACGTTTTCAAATTCAGAGGCCGTCTGAAAACGCTCGCTGCGGAACAAATCCAACAGCCGCCAGCGCATTACCTCCGGCGAAAACGGACTGAGCGCGGGAATATCGGGAATCAGCTTCTGCATCAACTGCCACGTCAAACCCGCCGGCAGGCTGAATTGCAAATTCGCCGCCACCCCCAGTTCGCGCGCCAGATACACACTCAAATAACGCCGCATCCCCTGACTCTGCACCACAATCTGTTCCGCCACCAAAGCAGACTCAAGCGGCCTGACCCTTTGGATTCCGGCAAACAGGGCGGCTAGCGATTCGAGGCGGTTGGATTGGTAGAGGTAGAACATGGCGGATTGAAAAATATCGAAACTGAACGGATTGGAGGAGATTATAAGGTCGTCTGAAAGATTGTGGAGGACTTTTCAGACGGCCTCCCGCCTCAGATGCAATGATATGGCGGACACGGTTATTCCCCGCGACGGCATTGCCGCACCTCGTATCGGGAAATAAGTGCATCCGCTATAATCGGCGGCTTTCCGTTACAAGCTGCTACTTGATTCTAGCCCTAAGGAACTAGATAATACTGATTAAATCATACTAAATACTTGCCGGAAAACCAAAACATCCCTTTTGATTTTTCATTTGATAGAGAGAACGAAATACATGGACCCTAAAACAACCACCTCCGACCAACAGGCCAACCGCCGCTACCTGACCGTGTGGCGGTGGCATTTTTATTTCGGGCTATTGGTCGCGCCCTTTCTGACCCTGCTTGCCGTAACGGGTCTGGGCATGCTTCTATTCGCCAACATCACCGGCAAAGAGGGCGAGCGCATACACGTTACCCCGCAGGCGCAGGTGCAGCCTTTGTCGGCGCAGGCGGAAGCGGCACGGCAGTCTGTGAACCCCGAAACCGCTTCGGTGGTGCAATATATCGCGCCGCGCGCCGACGATATGGTTGCCGTGTTCCGCGTGAACAACGACGACAAAGCGACCATGGTCGCCGTCGATCCTTACACGGCGAAAGTCGTCAGTTCCATGCCGCGCAATGAGGGCTGGTATCACACGATGGATGGAATCCACGGCGATATGATGCTCGGCACGGCGGGCGATTACCTGATAGAAACCGCCGCGTCGCTGACTATCTTGATGATGATTACAGGGATTTATTTGTGGTGGGCGAAACAGCGCAGCCTGAAAGCCATGCTTGCGCCGCAAACGGGCAAAGGACGCTCGTGGTGGCGCAGCATGCACGGCGCATTCGGCACTTGGGTTTCTTTGATTTTATTGTTGTTCTGCCTGTCTGGTGTTGCTTGGGCGGGCATTTGGGGCGGTAAGTTCGTTCAGTCTTGGAGCCAGTTCCCCGCCGGCAAATGGGGCGTCGAACCGAACCCCGTATCCGTCGTGCCGACCCACGGCGATGTGCTGAACGACGGCAAAACCAAAGAAGTACCGTGGATTCTGGAACTCACGCCCATGCCTGTTTCCGGTACGACGAAGGGCGAAAACGGCATCAATCCGAGCGAACCGATGACTTTGGAAACGGTTGACCGCTTCGCCCGCGAAATCGGTTTCAAAGGCCGCTACCAGCTCAACTTGCCCAAAGGCGAAACGGGCGTGTGGACGCTGTCGCAGGATTCGATGAGCTACGACATGGTCAGCCCGACCGCCGACCGCACGGTGCACATCGACCAATACAGCGGCAAAATCCTGGCCGACATCCGTTTCGACGATTACAACTTCTTCGGCAAATTTATGGCGGCCAGCATCGCGCTGCACATGGGAACGCTGGGTTGGTGGAGCGTGCTGGCGAACGTCTTGTTCTGCCTGGCGGTTATTTTCATCTGCGTCAGCGGCTGCGTGATGTGGTGGAAACGCCGCCCTGCCAATGCGGGCGGACTGGTTCCTCCGGCGCAGAAAATCGAGTTGCCGGTATGGTGGGCAATGGCTGTGCCGCTTTTGATTGTGGCGGTATTGTTCCCGACCGCCATCGCCGCCATCGCCGTGATTTGGCTCTTGGATACGGCTTTGCTGTCGCGGATTCCGGCGTTGGAAAAATGGTTTAAAAAGCCTTCTGAATAAAAACAGGATTTTAAGATGAACACCTTACTGAAAAAAATGATGCTTGCCTTGCTGGCTTTAGGCATAGGGCAAGCAGTCTGGGCGGATGATGTTCCTGACTTGCAGAAAACCTTGCAATCGGCGAGACAGGGGAATGCCGCTGCCCAATTCAATTTGGGTTTAATGTATGTTAAAGGGCAGGGCGGCGTTCGCCAAGACTATGCCGAAGCGGTCAAATGGTATCGCCAATCGGCGAAACAGGGATTTGTCCTGGCCCAATACAATTTAGGTGTGATGTATGGTAGGGGGCTGGGTGTGCGTAAAGATGACACACAGGCAGTCAAATGGTACCGCCAAGCGGCACAACAGGGATTTGCCCAAGCCCAATTTAATTTGGGTGCGATGTATTACGACGGGCTGGGCGTACGCAAAGATTATGCACAGGCGGCCAAATGGTTTCGCCAAGCGGCACAACAGGGCAATGCCCGAGCCCAATACAATTTGGGTATGATGTATGCCGAAGGGCAAGGTGTCCGTCAAAATCTGAAAGTTGCCAAAGAGTGGCTCGGTATGGCATGTAATAACGGCAATCAGTCAGGCTGTGAAAATTACCGCCTATAGAAATAAAGAAAGGCAGAGGCCGTCTGAAATTTATTTTCAGACGGCCTTTCAGTACAATCCGCCTATTTCGTTTATCAAGGACATTTCATGCGCGCCGTTCTCACCCTGTTGCTTCTCGCCCTGCCCCTGTCTGCCTTTGCCGCCAATCCTGCGTCCGTGCCGTCGGAAAAACGGAGCCGCTGGGCGACTTCGGTAAAGCAGGATGCGAACCTGTACCGCATCGACGACAAACTGTACCGCAGCGAGCAGCCCGTGGCGGACGACGGGGACACGATTGAGAAACTCGGCATCAAAAGCGTCATCAACCTGCGTTATTTCGACCGCAACGACAACGACACCCACCTGAAAAACCGCGGACTGACGCTGCTCAACCGCCCGCTGCGTTCGTGGCGCATCAAGCCGGAAGATATTGCGCAGACGCTGTATTTGATTGAAAAACAACAGCGACAAGGTGCCGTACTGATTCACTGCTACCACGGCGCCGACCGCACGGGACTGATTTCGGGAATGTACCGTATTATTTATCAGGGCTGGACGGTGGCAGATGCAAAAGAGGAAATGCTGCACGGCCCCTACGGCTACCACAGCATCTGGAAAAACATCGTCAACCTGTTTACCGAAAAGACCGTGAAACAGGTCAGACAACATTTGGCGGAACTGCGGCGCGGGCAGAAATGACCCCTACCGTGTCATTTAACCGCCCTTCACGCATAACGGAAAAGGCCGTCTGAAACACAGGTTTCAGACGGCCTCCTTCCTCTAACCGACTCAATCCAAAATCTTTTTGCCCAAAATCACAACATCGGCGGCAAAGGCTTCCAAATCGCACACCTGCGGCAGCCGCCCCCATTCCTGAAAACCCATAGAATGAAACAGCCTCAGGCTGACATGGTTGTGGCCGAAAATCACCGCCAGCACGTTGCGTATGCCCAGCGAGGGCGCGCGTTCGAGCATATTTCGCAGCAGGATTTTGCCCATCCCCGCGCCGCGCATGTCATGACGGACATAAATGCTGATTTCCGCGCTGATATGGTAGGCGCGGCGCGGATAATAGTCGCTGAAACTGCCCCACGCCAACACTTCGCCCGTTTGGTTTTTCAAAACATAAAGCGGCCTGTCGCCGGTATGCGCCTCAAACCAAGCCTGACGGTCTTGCGTGCCGACGGGGGCAAGGTCGGCGGTGGATTGGCGGGTTTCGACCGCACTGTTGTAGATGGCGACAATAGCGGGCAGGTCTTGCCGCATGGCTTGGGAAACGGTGTATTGCATGGCTGGCAATCTGGATTTGTTTGAAAAATTATACAATACTGACAGATGGTTACCAAATGCGGTAAGGCCGTCTGAAAATCTTTAACTGTTTTCAGACGGCCTTTTAAAAAACAACCAATTGCACCCGATCGCAATTCAACGGCCACATTCGATTAAAAACATATATCGCATGATGTGTTTAAGCTTTTGACCGGGCAATTGAATGTTTATTTATTGCATTGCACCAGCTATAGTACCGACAGTCGCTCCTACACCGCCACCGACGACCGCACCTGCTTTCGCACCTGCACCCGCACCGACAAACGCACCTGCCGGACCACCGACCACAAAACCTCCTACCGCACCGCCGGCACCGCCCAATACGCCGCCGATGGCACCGCCGATTCCGGCTCCGGCAGCCCCCCAAGAAAATGCTTTATCCCAACTGCCTCCCGAGACCAATTGGATTTCGTCAAAGGCAAGTTCGCGCATACCGGAATGATTGGCAGCCATCACCTGTCCATTTAAAGTAAGTGCCTGCATAACTCTCTCCTTTCAAACACCATAAAAATTTAAAAATTAAGAAATTGGAAATTAAAAAATCGACAAACTATACAAGCTTACCGCCCTGATCCATAGCCCGCGCCGAACGCACCGCCGACTGCGGCACCCAAGCCTCCTATGTATTTGGCTCCTGCAACACCACCAGCTGGCCCAGCTACAGCAAATCCTCCTGCCGCACCGCCTACACCACCCAGCACACCGCCGATAGCACCGCCGACGGCCGCACCTAAAGCTCCGTAACCGAGAGCCTCTCCCCAGCCGCCTCCAGCAACCAATTGCATATCACTTACAGCCAATTCATACATACCAGTATTCGCAACATTAGTTTGCATTACATACTCCTTATGAAAAACAGGTTAAGACAAGGTGGAAACCACCTTATAGGAAAAAATGCTTAAAACCAAAAATACTAAAAACGCTTTTGCATAAACGGCCGACGCATCCCATGAAAAACCGACTGTTGCCAACAGATAAAACCATCTGGCAAGAGCGGCCGCGCATAAGGCGATAAAAAGGCACATGCATGAACTCAAAATACCGTGTAATACCGAATGCGGCATCTTCTACTCCTTTCTTTCCAAATGACCCCAGCCGACAACTGTCTGCCGTTGACCATGTTCGCATACAAGCTGCCCGTCTGTTTAAAACCTTGTTTAAAGTATCCAGCCACAGCACAAACCAATATCAAACACTTGAAATTCAAGCACTTGATGTCTTTTGGGACTATCGTTCTGTAGTTTTGTTCGCCTGTTTCCCGTTATTTTCAGAAAAAGCGTTTTAGTTTTTCCGTATATCTGAAACATTTTTTATTTGAATTTTTCATAATAAAATGAAAGAATTAAATAAAACCCACTCTATACGGTTTTTCAAGACTTCACCATATGACTTAAGCGTAGCTAATTTTTCTTAATATTTTTTAATAACAAAAGAAAATATACTTTTATTAACTAAAATGCATACAAATATACTCTCATACAAAGGATCACAATTCCATGTTCTCCTGCCCCGACTTTTCAGACGGCCTATCCCTCTCTCTATCCCGTTGTATATGGTTGCGGATAGGGGCGAAAAAGGCGGAAACTCACCGTTTCCGCCTTGCTTGTTTTCAGACAACACCTTCTCCCTACATCCCGCCGTAATTCGGCCCGCTTGCGCCTTCGGGACAAATCCAAGTGATGTTTTGCGTCGGGTCTTTGATGTCGCACGTTTTGCAGTGAACGCAGTTGGCGGCGTTGATTTGCAGGCGCGGGCTGCCGTTTTCTTCAACGATTTCATACACACCCGCTGGACAATAGCGCGTTTCGGGCGAGGCGTATTCTTTGTAGTTCACGTCTATCATCGTTTGCGGATTTTTCAGCACCAAATGGTCGGGCTGGTTTTCTTCGTGCGCAAGGTTGGCAAGGAAAACGCTGCTCAAACGGTCGAAGGTCAACACGCTGTCGGGTTTCGGATAATCAATCGGCTTGCACGCGGCGGCTTTTTTGAGCTGCTCGTTGTCTTTGCCGTGATGTTTCAAGGTCCACGGGGCTTTGCCTCTGAAAATCATCTGGTCGATGCCGGTATAGATTGAGCCGAGGTAAACGCCCCATTTGAATGACGGACGCACATTACGCGCGGCGTAAAGCTCTTGATACAGCCAGCTTTGTTCAAAACGTTGCTGATAATCCGCCGCTTCTTTGTTGCTGTCGAAACCCTCCACTTCTTCAAGGTTTTCCAACAACGGAAACACGGCCTCTGCGGCGAGCATGGCGGATTTCATCGCGGTATGAATGCCTTTGATACGCGGCATATTGAGGAAACCCGCCGCATCGCCGATTAAAACGCCACCCTTGAACGAGAGCTTCGGCAGGCTTTGCAGACCGCCTTCAATCAGCGAACGCGCGCCGTAAGCAATGCGGCGGCCGCCTTCGAAGGTTTTGCGGATTTCGGGATGGGTTTTGAAGCGTTGGAACTCTTCAAACGGCGACAGATAAGGGTTTTGATAGTCCAAACCGACCACGAAGCCGACGGCGACTTTGTTGTCGTCGAAATGGTAAACAAACGCACCGCCGTAGGTTTGACTGTCCAGCGGCCAGCCCACGCTGTGTACCACCAAACCAGGCTGATGTTTTTCAGACGACACTTCCCAAATCTCTTTGATGCCCAAGCCGTAAGTTTGCGGCTGGCTGTTTCGGTCGAGTTGGAAACGTTCGATGACTTGTTTGGAAAGCGAACCGCGGCAACCTTCGGCAAACAGGGTTTGTTGCGCCCAAAGCTCCATGCCGGGCTGGAAACTGTCGGTCGGCTCGCCGTCTTTGCCGATGCCCATATTGCCGGTTGCAATGCCTTTGACCGAACCGTCTTCGTGATACAGCACTTCGGCGGCGGCAAAGCCCGGATAGATTTCCACGCCCATATTTTCCGCCTGCTCCGCCAACCAGCGCACGACTTCGCCCAAGCTGGCGATGTAGTTGCCGTGATTGTCAAAATTGGGAGTAACGGGCAGATTGAACGCCTTTTTCTCCGTCAGGAACAACACTTTGTCCTGCGTTACCGCACGCGTCAGCGGCGCGCCTTTTTCTTTCCAGTCGGGAATCAGCTCATTCAGCGCAATCGGATCAATGACCGCACCCGCCAGCGAATGCGCGCCCGCTTCAGAACCCTTCTCCACCACGCAAACGCTGATTTCGCGCCCGTTTTTTTCGGCAAGCTGCTTGAGTTTGATGGCGGCGGACAAACCCGACGGGCCTGCGCCGACAATCACGACATCGTATTGCATACTGTCGCGTTCTATGGTTTCTGTCATGGTGGTTCCTATATTGTCATTATTCATTTTTAAGCAGGCAATTATACAACAGGAACATATAGTTACCAAACACAGCAAAGGCCGTCTGAAAACCTGAATTCGACGTTTTCAGACGGCCTTTTGACTTTTTTCAATTCAAACCAATCAAGAGCGGTTTTATTTCTTCATCGCGTCGGTCAAGGCTTTGACGTTGTAGCGGTACATGCCGATATAGCTGTCGGCGGGTGCGCCGCCGAGTGCGTCGGAATAGAGTTTGCCGCTGACGTTGACGCCGGTTTCTTTGGCGATTCGGTCAACCATGCGCGTGTCTTTGATGTTTTCGGTGAACACGGCTTTGATGCCTTCGCGCTTGATTTGGCGGATGATGGAAGCGACTTGTTTGGCGGACGGCTCGGCTTCGCTGCTCACGCCTTGCGGGGCGATGAACTCGATATTGTAGCGTTTGCCCATGTAGGAGAAAGCATCGTGTCCGGTCAGGACTTTGCGCTTGGCGGCGGGAACGGCGTTAAAGGCGGTTTGAGCGTCGCTGTGCAGTTTTTTCAGTTGCACTTGGTAGTTGCCCAAGCGTTGTTGGTAATAGGTTTTGCCTTCGGGGTCTGCCTGAATCAGGGCGTTGGCGACGTTTTGGGCGTAGGTCGTCATCAAGACGGGGTCGTTCCAGACATGCGGGTCAAATTCGCCGTGGTCGTGGTGGTGGCCTTCGTGGTCGTGGTCATGATGATGACCGCCTTCTTCGGCTTTAAGCGCCTGTATGCCTTTGGTTGCTTTGGCGAAGGGAACTTTGCTTTGTTTGACGGCACGCTGCACATCGGCGGCTTCCAAACCCAGGCCGTTCAATAAAACCAGTTTGGCATCACGGATTTTTTTGATGTCGCCGCTGGTCATGTGGTAGGCGTGGGTGTCTTGGTTGGCGCCAACTAGGCTTTGCACGGCGACACGCTCGCCGCCGATTTGTTTGGCGACGTCGCCCAGAATGCTGAAGCTGGTTACGACGGGCAGCGGTGCCGCGTAAACTGCGCCGGTCAGCAAAGCGGCGATGGCGCCGAATTTCCAATGTTTCATTTTTTATCCTTTGTGATATAACGTAACAACCGCGTCAGTTTAAAACAGCCTGCGTCGGGATTCAAGCAGGCCGTCTGAAAATTATCCTGTATCGGTAAACATACTGCCTGACCGCGTTCAATCCGCACCGCCGCCGGGCATCGTTCCCTGAAAACGCTGCAACTGCTGCAAAACCTGCCGCGACCTGATGCCGTCGGGCAGACGGAAATCCAGCAGCAGGCGGGTAATCTGCAGAGCCTGTTGCAAACTCTCGCCGCTGTCGAACTTTCCTTGCCTGAGCTGGAGCAGCGTGCCGCCGTCAACCGCCACTTCCGCGGCAGTCCGAACATCGTCCTGCTCCAACGGCATCACGGCTTCTTCGGGCCGGACGAGGTAGCGGCGGCCGGTACCGACGGGGTCGCCGTTGCCGTCGCGCTGCAAATCGGGGGCGTAGCCCAGACTGTCGAGCAGTTTCCATTCAAACCGGCGCAACGCACCGGCATGGTTGGGCTGGCGGCACAATGTTTGCAACACGTCCCGCAAAGCGTCGTACAGTTCCGGCTGCGGGTCTTCGCGCGCGGTCAGCCTGAGCACCAGTTCGTTCACATAAAGCCCGCTGAACAAAGCCCTGCCCTGCGGTTGCGGCCAGCCGCCCAGCCATTCGGCTCGGTGCAACGTTTTCAGTTCGCCGCTGCCGTACCACGACGCGCTCATCGGCACAAACGGCACCAGCACGCCGCGCAACTCGCTCTGCCGCTTGCGCGCGCTGCGCGCCAACAGGGCCACGCGGCCGTAGCTGCGGCTGAATACTTCGAGCCGCAGGCTGCTCTCGCGCCACGGCACGGAAGCAAGCAGGAAGGCGGGTTCGTGGTTGATACGGTGGTCGGACATGGTCGGTCGTATGGTAAAAGGTGGCGGGATTATAGCGTTTAATGCGGCGGGACGTATCGTCCTTCGGCTGCGGAGAGGCCGTAAGGCCGTCTGAAAACCAAGGCCGCATCCGACACAAGCCGTTTCAGACGGCCTGTGCCGTTATTTGCAATCATTTCGCGTGAAGCAGGCCTATCTGCCGGCCCGCCCCAGCAGCATTGCGTCGCCGTAACTGAAGAAGCGGTATTCATGTTCCACCGCATGACGGTAAACCGCGCGGATGTGTTCCATGCCGGAAAACGCGGCAACCAGCATCAGCAGCGTCGATTTGGGCAGGTGGAAATTGGTAATCAAGCGGTCGGCCACATTGAACCGGTAGCCCGGCGTGATGAAAATATCGGTATCGCCCCGCCCCGCTTTCAGACGGCCTGTCTCCCGCGCCGCCGACTCCAACGCCCGCATGGAAGTCGTACCGACCGCCCATACCCTGCCGCCCCGCGCCTGCGCCGCCTCGATTGCCGCCACGGTTTCCGGCGGCACGTCGAACCATTCGCTGTGCATTTTGTGGTCGGCAATATTGCTGACGCGCACGGGCTGGAATGTCCCCGCGCCGACGTGCAGCGTTACTTCCGCCGTTTCCACGCCTTTGGCTTTCAGACGGCCCAAGAGTTCGTCGGTAAAATGCAGACCCGCCGTCGGCGCGGCCACCGCCCCTTGGTACTTGGCATAGACGGTCTGATAGCGGCTGTCGTCGTCATCGTCCGCCGCCCGCTCGATATAGGGCGGCAACGGCAGGCGGCCGTTTTGTTCCAACAGTTCGTAAACCGTTTGCCCGCCGTCGAAGCGCAGGCAGAACAATTCGCCCGCACGTTCAATCATCACGGCGCGGATGCCGCCTTCGAAAATCAGCACCGTTCCGGCTTTCGGCGACTTCGACGAACGGATATGCGCCAGCGCGGTATGGCCGTCCAAAACGCGCTCTATCAGCGCCTCGATTTTGCCGCCGCTTTCTTTCTGCCCGAACAGCCGCGCCTTCATTACTTTGGTATTGTTAAACACCAAAACGTCGCCCGCGCCGATATAGTCCGGCAAATCGGAAAACACCGCGTCTTGCAGCGGCATATCGGGCAGCGCGGCCAACAGGCGGCTCCCGCCGCGCACTTTCGGCGGGTGCTGCGCAATCAACGCCTGCGGCAAATCGAAATCGAAATCGGAAATATCCATTCTTTACATTCTTCTGAAAAAATACCGCCATTATACGCATATTCCATCTTCCCAACCCGCTTCTTCCGGTTTGAAAATCCGACGGTTCGCAGCAGGCTTCCGCCGTCTGCGCCGCCAGTCCGCCCAAAACGCCCTTTTCTGCATTTTTTTACGAAAAACGGCATTTTTTAAGAATTTACTGGACATTTACCTGCAAGTTCGAGAAAATAATCCACTTGGATTTCCAACCGAAACATCCGGCCGGGCCTTGCACAAACCGGTAAAAAAGCCCTTCGGATTCACGCAAACCCCGTGGCAGTCAGGCCGCCGCAACCTTGATTTAAAGGAAACGAAATGGATTTACGCAAACTGAAAAAACTAATCGATTTAGTTGAAGAATCCGGCATCGCCGAAATCGAAGTAACCGAAGGGGAAGAAAAAGTACGCATCACCCGCGCCACTGCCGCACAACCCGTTTTTGCCGCACCCGCCGCCATTGCCCCCGTAGCCGCCGCGCCGGTTGCCGCCGCACCCGCGCCCGCCGTATCGGCCGCACCTGCCGTCCGCGATTTGTCCAACGCGCAAAAATCGCCGATGGTCGGCACCTTCTACCGCGCACCCGGCCCGAACGCACCCGCATTCGTCGAAATCGGCCAGCAGGTCAAGGCAGGCGACACCCTGTGCATCATCGAAGCCATGAAGCTGATGAACGAAATCGAAGCCGAAAAATCCGGCGTCATCAAAGAAATCTTGGTCGATAACGGCACACCCGTCGAATACGGCGAACCGCTGTTCATTATCGAATAACCGTTTTTCAGACGGCCTGCCCATTCCGCAGGCCGTCTGAAACGCTTTCCGAAACCTCCGAGGAAAATATGCGTTTACTTCTGGCCCTGCTGCTTCCGTGGCTGCAGTTTTTCACCATCGGCCGCCCCATTGCAGGCATCATCTGCCTAATCCTGCAACTGACCCTTATCGGCTGGGTTCCCGCCGCTATCTGGTCGGTATACGCATTGAGCCAGTACAAGACCGACCAGAAAATCCGCAACGCATTAGGGGCTGCCGACAGGCGTTAGGGCGAACCGGCATTTCGTAACGGCGGTATTCCGCTCCGAACCCGCCGTTTCCCGAACGTAATCCGCCCCGCCCGCTTTCCCGACAACAGGCAGCATCCGCAATTTCCACCGCCTGAAAACCATAAGAAAGGTTATCATGCTGAAAAAAGTATTAATCGCCAACCGCGGCGAAATCGCCCTGCGCGTACTGCGCGCCTGCCGCGAAATGGGCATCGCCACCGTCGCCGTGCATTCCGAAGCCGACAAAGACAGCCTGCACGTCAAACTCGCCGACGAATCCGTGTGCATCGGCCCCGCCGCATCCGCCCAAAGCTACCTCAATATTCCCGCCATCATCGCCGCCGCAGAAGTAACCGGCGCGGACGGCATCCATCCGGGCTACGGCTTCCTTGCCGAAAACGCCAATTTCGCCGAGCAGGTCGAGCAGTCCGGCTTTACCTTCATCGGCCCGCGCGCCGAAACCATCCGCCTGATGGGCGACAAAGTTTCCGCCAAACACGCGATGATTGAGGCAGGCGTGCCCTGTGTTCCCGGTTCGGACGGCGCACTGCCCGACGACCCCGCCGAAATCCTCAAAATTGCCGACAAAGTCGGTTATCCCGTGATTATCAAAGCATCAGGCGGCGGCGGCGGACGCGGTATGCGCGTGGTCGAAAGGAAAGAAGACCTCATCAAGTCCGTCGAAATGACCAAAACCGAGGCAGGTGCGGCGTTCGGCAATCCGATGGTATACATGGAACGCTACCTGCAACGCCCGCGCCACGTCGAAATCCAAGTGCTTGCCGACGAACACGGCAACGCCATCTACCTTGCCGAGCGCGACTGTTCGCTGCAACGCCGCCACCAAAAAGTCATTGAAGAAGCCCCCGCACCGTTCATTACCGCCGAGCAGCGCGAAAAAATCGGCCAAGCCTGTGCCGACGCCTGCAAACGCATCGGCTACCGCGGGGCTGGTACGTTCGAATTTCTGTATGAAGACGGCGAATTTTTCTTTATCGAGATGAACACCCGCGTCCAAGTCGAACATCCCGTTACCGAACTGATTACCGGCGTGGACATCGTGCAGGAACAAATCCGCATTGCCGGCGGCCTGCCGCTGCAATATCAGCAAAAAGACATCAAAGTCGAAGGCCATGCTTTCGAATGCCGCATCAACGCCGAAGACCCGTACAACTTCATCCCCAGCCCCGGCCTGATTGAAAGCTGCCACCTGCCCGGCGGCTTCGGCATCCGCGTGGACAGCCACATTTACCAAGGCTACCGCATCCCGCCGTACTACGACAGCCTGATCGGCAAAGTTTGCGTGATCGGCAAAACCCGCGGACAGGCAATGGCGAAAATGCGCGTCGCACTGGCGGAACTGGCGGTTACCGGCATCAAAACCAATACGCCGCTGCACCGCGATTTGTTCAACGACCAAGGTTTCCAAGAAGGCGGCGTCAGCATCCACTATCTGGAACACTGGCTGGAAGAGCGCAAAGAACGCAAAGAAAAAGAAGCCGAATAACGTTCCGCCGGAAGGCCGTCTGAAACGCCCCGCAGCCTTTGCCGGCGTTTTCAGACGGCCTTTTGCCATAACGGCTTATCCGCTAAAATAACATCCTGAAAACAACCGGAAAATATAAAACAATACAGCCGCCTTTTCAGACGGCCTTATCTTTCGAAAGCCCTTATGCCATACCAACAAATCACCATCGCCGTAAACGACCATCTCGCCGAACGCCTTGCCGACGCACTGATGGAGCACGGCGCATTGTCCGCCGCGATTGAAGACGCTTACGCAGGTACGGAAAACGAACAGGCGATTTTCGGCGAACCCGGAATGCCAGCCGAACAAATCTGGCAGCAGAGCAAAGTCATCGCCCTTTTTGGCGAACACGACGAAGCTGCTGCCGCCGTCAAAGCTGCCGCGCAGGAATGCGGTTTGAAAGACTTATCCTACGACAGTGAAACACTCGAAGACCAAGACTGGGTAAGGCT
This sequence comes from Neisseria oralis, assembly GCF_045062685.1. Lineage (NCBI taxonomy): Bacteria > Pseudomonadati > Pseudomonadota > Betaproteobacteria > Neisseriales > Neisseriaceae > Neisseria > Neisseria oralis. The sequence continues at coordinate 143,054 of NZ_JBJGEB010000003.1, read as the reverse complement.
GACCCAATCACAGTTCGATCCGATTCAGATTTCCGAAAGGCTGTGGATTACCCCGTCTTGGCATAAAGCACCCGAAGGCAATGCCGTCAACCTGCAACTCGATCCCGGCCTTGCCTTCGGCACCGGCAGCCACCCGACCACCCGCCTGTGCCTCAAATGGTTGGACACGCAGCTCAAAGGCGGCGAAAGCGTCTTAGACTACGGCTGCGGTTCCGGCATCCTGACCATTGCCGCACTCAAACTCGGTGCAGGTTCCGCCGTCGGCGTCGATATTGACGAACAAGCCATCCGCGCCAGCAACGACAACGCCGCGCAAAACAATGTTCAGGCGTATTTCTACCTGCCCGACGGCCTGCCGCAGGGTCAATTCGACGTGGTCGTCGCCAATATTCTGGCCAACCCGCTGCGTATGCTCGGCGAAATGCTGGCCGCCCGCACCAAACAGGGCGGGCGCATCGTCCTTTCCGGCCTGTTGGCCGAACAATCCGAAGAACTGGGCGAAATTTACAGTCAATGGTTCGACATCGAGCCTGCCGAAACCGAAGAGGGCTGGGCGCGTCTGAGCGGCGTAAAACGCTAGGACGGACGGGCAATCCGCCGTACCGCGCCTTCTTTCTGCATCGTCGGCATCAAATAAACCGGTTTGCCGTTTCCAATCCTAAAGGCCGTCTGAAAATAATTTTTCAGACGGCCTTTTTACAAATTGGGGCATGGATACGTTGGGAATACCGGCACGCTATCGCCCGATAAACAGCCGCAGCAAATAACGGCTATGACTCCCACGCTTGCCTGTCAAACCCCGTGCGGCTGAACACCACATCAAACTCATTGACTTCCAATGCCGATTTAATCCGAGCAACTTCAAGATCGTCCAGCACTTCTTCGCCGTATTGCGCGATATAGTCGGCAAAATCGGCGACATCCAATACGTTGTCGGGCATCACGCTCTGAAACTGGCAGTTCCCCGTTACCGCCACCACCGAATAGAACATTCTGGGCGACAATTCGAGCTGTTTGGCCAATGCTTGGATATACATTTGGTTTTTCAGCAGCGGATTGGGGAAATCCGTTTTGTGTTTGTGATATTCCTCCCGCCAGAACGCACCGTCGCTGTCGCCGAAAATCCGTCCCTGACAGCCGGGGGCGGCCACAACGAAAATGCCGAAGCGCGATACATACACATAATCTATCTGCTCGTGCCTGCCGTTGCTGCGGATGTCCAAATTCCTGAACTCGTGATAATGCTCCGCATCGAGCCTGCACTGCGCCTGCGTATTGACGGCAAAGCGTTCGAAAAAATGTTTCAGCAGCATACTCTTAGAAAGATAAGCTGCCGCAGCCAAGGGTATTATCCACCATAAATAGGGGAAGAGGCCGTCTGAAAACGTGCCGGTATAGTCTGTAAGTTGCATAATGTTTTCCGCGTAATATGTTTGGTTTTTTTATTGTTGTCCGCCGGTATAGGCACCGGCAGACTTCAGACACCGGTATATGCTTACCGTTATGCCTTTAACATTATTATAACTTGGAAGAATATTTTGACAACATAAAATACCGTTCGTATTTATTTTGTTACCTTTTATCTGAAGGTTTGTTGCTTTTAAAGTACAACATCATTTTTTCCAACCCGTGCCGACCGCCCAGGCCATCGGGCTGTAATATTGCGGCAGGGTTTTCGGAATACCCAGCGTGTCCCGGTAAACCACGCGGTAGCGGTCGGAAAACCAGTTGGGGACGATGATGTACTGATGGCGGATGACGCGGTCGAGTGCCCGCGCCGAAGCGGTTTGTTCGCTGCGGTTTTTGAACCCACCGAAACCTTTGAGCAGCGTTTCCACCGCCGGACTGCATACGCCGGCAAGGTTGCGGCTGCCGTCGGTTTTTGCCGACGCGCAACTAAAATAGTCGAATTGTTCGTTGCCCGGGCTTTCGCTGTTGGCATACACCGTAATCGTCATGTCGAAATCAAAACCGTTGATCCGTTTCTGATACACCGCCGAATCGGCCAGCCGCACGGTCATCCCCACGCCGATTTTCGCCAAATCGCGCTGCCACTTCGCCACCACACGCTCATAAGTCTTGCTCGGCGACAGAAATTCAAACGTCAGCGGCCTGCCCTGCCGGTCTTCCAACCTGCCGTTGCGGTAGCGGTACCCCGCCTGCTCCAGCAGCGCGCGGGCTTTCAGAAGCTGCGGGCGCACACCCGTTTTCGGGTCGGTTTTCGGCGGTTCGGGCACGTTTTCCGTGAACACGGCGGCGGGAAGCTGCGCGCGCAAAGGTTCGAGCAGGGCCAGTTCCCCGCCCGACGGCTTGCCAAACGCCGCCATATCGCTGTTGGTAAAAAAGCTGTTGCTGCGGCGATATGTGCCGTAAAACAGGCGGCTGTTGACGTTGTCGAAATCGAAACTCTCCACCATCGCCCGCCGCACGCGGATGTCGTCGAACGGTTTGCGGCGCATGTTCATCACGAAGCCCTGCATTCCGGCCGTGCTGTGCTGTATCCATTCGTGTTTGCTCAGACCGCGTTTTTTCAGCATGTCTGCGGGATAGGCGCGCGCCCAGTTGCGCGCGATATTCTCTTGCACGAAATCATATTGCCCGCTCTTGATGCCTTCAATGCGCACGCTGTCGTCTTTGAAATATTTGAACCGCACCACGTCGAAATTGTAACGCCCCTTGCCCGCCGGCAGGTTCCGCGCCCAATAGCCTTTATCGCGGACAAACTCGCTCAGGCGGCCGCCCTCGGCTTTGGCGAAACGGTACGGGCCGGAACCGATGGGCAGCGTATTGGCTGCGGCTTCCAGCCCCTTCGGGAAGCTTTTGTGCGAAAACACGGGCAGTTCGCCCAGAATCATATGCAGCTCGGCATTGCGCTTTTTGAAGCGGAACACCACCGTGCGCGGCGCGGGGGTTTCCACCGCCGCCACATCCGCCCAATAGAATTTGTACATCGGCGCGGCGGCCTTGTCCTGCGTCAGCGTTTTAAACGAATAGGCCACGTCTTCGGCCAGCACGGGGTCGCCGTTGTGGAATTTCGCCTTAGGATTGAGCCGGAACGTAACCGAGAGGCCGTCTGAAGCCAACGCCGCATCCTCCGCCAACAGGCCGTACATGGTAAACGGCTCGTCCAGGCTTTTTTCCATCAGCGTGTCCAAAGTCAGCATGGCCGTGCCCGCCTCATGGTCGCCCTTGAGCGTGAACGGGTTGAGCGTGTCAAACCCGCCCTGCACCGGCAGCGTGAACGTCCCGCCCTTGGGCGCATCGGGGTTGACATAATCAAACGCCTTAAACCCCGCCGGATATTTCGGCGGCTGGCCGAGGCTCAGGGCATGGGCGGCAAAAGCGTGGGAGGCGGAAAGGCAGAGTGCAGCGAGGACGGCGGTTTTCATAAAAATATTTAAAAGACAGGCAAACAGTCCGCATTATATCGTCAAACACCTTTCCCTCCGACGCAAAACGGCATGAGGCCGTCTGAAAATCCGGTTTCAGACGGCCTCATATAATTTGTCCGAAGATGCCCTTATTCTTTTTCCCGCTTCTGCGTATGCACGCTGAACTCGGCCAGCGACATGTTCATCGTTTCCAGACAAGGCTGCATGATGTGGCCGACCGTTGCATTGACGCTGTCTTTATTCACCGCCGCCGGACGGTACACAAACAGCTTGAACAATTCCGCCAGCTCGATGGATTCCGCGCCCGTTTTCAACACCCAGCCCTGCTTGCCCGCATACACATAACCATGCCGCGCCAGCTTTTCCAACAGCTCGCCCAACTCGTCGTAACCCATATTGATATGTTTGCGGAACTCCCGCACCGGCAGCGCGCGGCCGGTTTGTTGCGCCGTGTCGAGCAGCAGCAGGATTTTCAACACATCGTCGAAACGGCCGCGCGAATCGAAGTTGCGGCGGAAAGCCTCGCCCTGCCAGTAGGACAGCGAAGCAGTCAACACCGCCCCCGACAACACCAGCGTCCACAGAAGATGCAGCCACAGCAGAAAAAACGGCACGGCGGCAAACGCGCCGTAAATCGAAGTATAGCCGTTGAACCTGCCCATATACCAGGCAAACAGAATCCGCGCGATTTCAAGGCAGGCGGCGGTCAGGAACGCCCCCGCCAACGCCTGCCGCGCAGGTACATAGCGGTTGGGCACGAAACAGTACACAAACCACAGCACCGCCGTACTGCAGCCGACGGACACCCCCACTTTCAGCCAGCCCGCCAGCAGTGGCGACGACGTTTCCAAACCGCTGCCGTGCAGCAGGCTGAACAACAGCGATAGCCCCACGCCCAGCGACAGCGGCCCGAACGTCAGCAACGCCCAGTACACCAGAAATTGCATCAGCAGCGGCCGCTGCGCGCTGACGCGCCAAATGCGGTTGAACGTGCCGTCCACCGTCTGAATCAGCAGCAGCGACGTAACCACCAGCATCACGCTGCCGATGGCGGTCAGCCTGCTGGCCTTTGCGCGGAACTGGTTCAGATAGTCGAACACCATATCCGCCCCCTGCGGCACGATGGTGCGGTTGATAAAGCCGACAAACGAGTTCGACCATTCGTCGAACACCGGAAACGCCGACGCAATCACCACCGCCACCGTCAACACCGGCACCAAGGCCAGCAGCGACGTAAACGTCAGGCTGGCCGCCACCTGCGGCACGCGCACCTCGTTAAACCGCCGCACCACGAACCAGGCGAATCCGAATAGTTTCCCTTTGGCCAAACCTTGCCACCAAACCGAAAACGGCATACTCTTTTCCTTTTTATCAATCCGTCGTTTCAGACGGCCCCGGCCCTGTCCGAGGCCGTCTGAAACCCATTTGCCACCCATTGTAACGGAATAACCGCAATGAACCCAAATCCCTTGAAAATCCTTGTTTTGTTTTATTCCCGACGCGGCAGCACCCTCAACCTCGCCCGCCAAATCGCCCGCGGCATCGAAAGCGTGTCCGGCTGCGAAGCCGTGGTGCGCACCGTACCCGGCGTCTCCGCCGTCTGCGAAGCCGTCGAAAAAGACGTTCCCGACAGCGGCGCGCCCTACGCCACTGCCGAAGACCTCAAAACCTGCTCCGGCCTCGCGCTGGGCAGCCCCTCCCATTTCGGCAACATGGCCGCCGCCATGAAATACTTTATCGACGGCACGATTCCGCAATGGCTGGGGGCAGAGCTTGCCGGCAAACCCGCCACCGTGTTCACCAGCACCGGCAACCTGCACGGCGGACAAGAGTCCACCCTGCTTACCATGATGCTGCCGCTCCTGCACCACGGCATGATTATCAGCGGCATCCCCTTCAGCGAACACGCCCTGAACCACACCCAAAGCGGCGGCACACCCTACGGCGCGTCGCATGTCGCCGGACACGACGGCAAAGCCGCGCTCACGCCCGACGAACATGAAATCGCCTTCGCACAAGGCAAACGGCTGGCGGAACTGGCGGTAAAACTGGCCGGTTGACACATGCACAAGGCCGTCTGAAAAGGCAATACGGCATTTTCAGACGGCCCGAATCCCCCGCTTCCATAATATCCCCTGCAAGTCGGGCCGCCGGCTTATCAGTACCTAAAGTAACTGTTGTGAAACCACACTAAATAGCAATTATTTACGCTGATTTTTACGGCAACCCACACTCAGTCTCCCGCGATTCAGGTAAACTGCCTATTCATATAAACGGTAGAAATCAAGAACAAACGGCATAGAGAGAATCATTCTCTTTATTCTCGACCTGTTTGCCGTCCGGTTCGTTTCTAAACGCATAAATCAAATCAGACAGAATCCGCCTAACACGATGTTCTGCGACGGGAGCTTTACATTATGGAAAACCAAAGAATCTCAACCCTGCTGAAACTGATTGCCAATCCGGAACGCCGCGCCATCCTGTTCCTGCTGCTCGATAGCGAACACAGCGTTCCCGAACTGGCGGAAGCCGTCGGCCTGTCTGCCACTTCGATTTCCAACCACCTCGCCAAACTGCGTACCCAAGGTGTGGTCGATTTCACGCGCTACCACCGCGTCATCGAATACCGCCTGACCTCCGACGCTACCGCCACCCTGCTGCGCACCCTGCGCCAACTGCAAAACACGCCCGCCGCAGCCTGAGGCGGCACGATATGCTACAATCGCGCGGTTCGAAACTTTCGGACCGCGCCGTCTCTCCCGTTTGCGGACGGGCTTTCGCACGAAACCCGATTCAGACGGCCTGCCCGACCAACGGAATCCCCATGAAAATCACCACTTGGAACGTCAATTCCCTCAACGTGCGCCTGCCGCAGGTACAAAACTGGCTCGCCGACCACCAGCCCGACGTATTGGTGCTGCAAGAGCTGAAACTCGACCAAGACAAATTCCCCGCCGCCGCCCTGCAAATGATGGGCTGGCACAGCGTCTGGAGCGGCCAGAAAACCTATAACGGCGTCGCCATCATCAGCCGCAGCGAACCGCAGGACGTCCACACCGGCCTGCCCGCCATGCCCGACGACCCGCAGCGGCGCGTCATCGCCGCCACCATCGGCGGCGTGCGCGTCATCAACGTTTACTGCGTCAACGGCGAAGCGCCCGACAGCCCCAAATTCCAATATAAACAACAATGGTTCGCCGCCCTGACCGAGTTTGTGCGCGACGAGATGGCGCGTTATGAAAAACTGGTGCTGCTCGGCGATTTCAATATCGCCCCGACCGACGACGACTGCTACGACGCCGAAAAATGGCGCGGCAAAATCCTGTGCACCGACAGCGAACGCGGCTGGTTCAAAAACCTGCTGGACTTGGGCCTGACCGACAGCCTGCGCCAAATCCATCCCGAAGGCGCGTTTTACACATGGTTCGACTACCGCGGCGCGATGTTCCAACGCGGCCTCGGCCTGCGCATCGACCACCTGCTGGTCAGCCCCGCCCTGTCAGCGGTGTTGAAAGACGTGCAGGTCGATTCGAACGCCCGCGCGCAGGAACGCCCCAGCGACCATGCGCCGGTATGGGCGGAATTTGATTTGTAAATTCCGATTCCGCCATCCGCATAACAAACCACAATGACAAAGGCCGTCTGAAAAATATTTTTCAGACGGCCTCTCCGTATCGGCAGACGCAACCTAAAACACGGCCTGTAAAATCAGATAGCAGACCACGGCCAGCACTGCGGCGGCGGGCAGCGTAATAACCCAAGCCAAACCGATGGGCTTCATCAACGCCCAGTTGGCGTTGCGGTTGACCAAACCGATACCCAAGACCGCGCCGACCAGAATATGCGTACTCGATACGGGCAGGCCCATAAACGATGCGGCCATCACCACGGCGGCGGCGGAGAGTTCGGCGGTAAAGCCCGACGCGGGGTGCATCGCGGCGAGGTTGGAACCAACGGTCTTAATCACTTCCTTGCCGATAAACCACAGACCGACAATCAGGGCGATACCGAAAGTCAGCATGGCAATCGACGGCACGGCGTTCTGCTCGGCGATGCTGCCGGTGCGCAGCACATCCATAATGGCGGCAAACGGGCCGATGGCGTTGGCGATGTCGTTGGCGCCGTGGCTGAAGGCGAAGCCGCAGGCGGTAAACACCTGCATCCAGGAAAACATTTGGAAGGTCGATTTGCCCAAGTCCTTGCGTTTCAGGTTTTTGGCAAACACGAACGTACCCATCCACACCGCCGCGCCGATCATGAAAATGGTCAGGAAGCTGTTGACGTTGCTCATGCCCAGCTGTAAGTTTTTCAACCCTTTGAAAATCAGCATGGCGGAAATCAGCATCCCGCCGATTGAGGCGATAAACGGCACCCACGAATGCAGGGCTTTATAAGAATCGATACTGTTTTTGCGGTTGTCCAGTTCGTATAGGCCGCGGTAGTAGTCGGATTGCAGCTCTTCCGGTTCGAAATCCGGTTCGTCGTAAATCTGCGCATCGTGCGCCATTTTGGTGGCGTATTCGACTTTTTCGCTTTCGCTCAGTCCTTCGAAAAACAGACGGTGCTGCTCTTTATATGCCTTCTTTTCCTGCTTGATGCCTTTGAGTGTTTCGTCCGCCCAGGCATTGTAGTCGAGCACATATTTCTTAATCTGCGAAAACACCAGAAACGACACCGCGCCGCCCAACACCGGCGACAGCACCCACGATACGGCGATTTCGCCCAGTTTGCCCCACCGGACCATCGCACCCGCATCGGCATCGGCCATCACCGCCACACACAGCGTGCTGCCGACGATGCCGCCGATAATCGCATGGGTGGTGGAAACGGGCAGGCCTTTGCGCGAGGCGAACAGCAGCCACAAGGCGGCCGCCAGCAGCGCGGACATCATGATATAGACGAACTGCATCGGCTCCAGATTGACCGCGTTCAAATCGACGATGCCTTTGCGGATGGTATCGGTTACTTCGCCGCCGGCAATCACCGCGCCGCTGACCTCGAACACCGCCGCAATCAGCAATGCCTGCGGGATGGTCAGCGTGCCCGAACCGACGCTGGTACCGAATGAGTTGGCGATGTCGTTGCCGCCGACGTTGAACGCCATAAACACACCGAAAAGTGTGGCCAGCAAGAACAGACCAGGATGACTGTAATGAGTGTAGCCCAGCCCCCAGTAGATGAAATAACCCGTCATGCAGACCAGCATGGCGGCAAACATGATATTAATCAGCTTCAAATCCGCGCTCGTTTGGGTTGGGCGCATTATGATTTCCTTTTGAAAGAGAACAAGTTGTGGTTCAGGCAAACGCCTGTGGACATACAGGGCGCCGGTGCCGCCGGATTTCGTACAGGCCGTCTGAAACTTTTCTCTAAAGTATTCCGTCCGGCCTGCAAATTTCTGATTACGGTTTCATTCTACCATTTAATCATGTTCCGCCGATAGCGGAACGCGCGACATGCCCTTCCGCCGCACCGGCAGGCCGCAAACCGCGTTAAAATACGCCTTTCGAATCAGACAACCGCCAACAATGAACAGCCAATACTATATCGGCATAATGTCGGGAACCAGCATGGACGGCGCCGACGCCGTCCTCATCCGCATGGAAGGAACGCAATGGCGGGAAGCCGCCGCCCACGCGTTCGTACCGTATTCAGACGGCCTCAGGCAGCAGCTGCTCGACTTGCAGAACGTCGGCGCAAACGAACTGCACCGCAGCCGTATGCTGGCGCAGACGCTTTCCCGCCTCTACGCGCAGACAGTCGGCAAACTGCTGCACGATACCGGACTGACGCCGGCGCAGATTACCGCCGTCGGCTGCCACGGCCAGACCGTGCGCCACGCGCCGGAACACGGTTACAGCATCCAGCTTGCCGACCTGCCGCTGCTGGCGGAACTGAGCGGCATCCTCACCGTCGGCGACTTCCGCAGCCGCGACATCGCCGCAGGCGGGCAAGGCGCGCCGCTGGTGCCCGCCTTCCATCAGGCCTTATTCGGCCATCCCGCCGAAACCCGCGTCGTCCTCAACATCGGCGGCATCTCCAACATCAGCATCCTGCCGCCGGACGTGCCCGCCGCCGGTTTCGACACCGGCCCGGGCAATATGCTGATGGACGCGTGGATGCGGCATATCTGGCAGCTTCCCTACGACCAGAACGGCGAAAAAGCGGCACAAGGGCAAGTGTTGCCCGAATTGTTCGCCACCCTGCTCGACCACCCCTATTTCTCCCTGCCCCATCCCAAAAGCACGGGGCGCGAACTGTTTTCGCTCGACTGGCTTCAAGGCCGTCTGAAAGGCGGCGAGCGGCCAGAAGACGTATTGAAGACGCTGCTGGAATACACCGCGCAAACGGTATTCGACGCAGTCGTCTCCACCGCGCCCGACGTCCGAAACATCTACGTCTGCGGCGGCGGCATCCGCAACGGCGCGCTGACGGCGAGCCTGAATACCCTGTTCGCCCCGAAAGGCATCCGCCTGCACAGCACCGCCGAACTCGGCCTCGACCCGCAATGGGTGGAAGCCGCCGCCTTCGGCTGGCTGGCCGCCTGCTGGTTCAACCGCCTCCCCGGCAACCCGCACCGCGCCACGGGCGCATCCAAACCCTGCATCCTCGGTGCGGGGCATTACGCCTGATTCGGACAAGGCTTCGGGCATAACCGGCCGGTTTGAAAAATATGATGAGGCCGTCTGAAAAATTTTCAGACGGCCTCATCATCATTGCCAATATGACGGCACTCAGCCCTCTCAGCGGTTCGACCCTTCCACCATATCCATCAGAAACAGGCGGCAATCGAGGTTGCCGTTGTACAGCGGGATTTTGCGTTTGGGCGACAGGCGCATGAATTTCGGCATATTACGGTCTGCGGTGAACATGCCCGTCAGCCAGCCGGCGTAATGCTGCTTGAGCCATGTGCCGAGCTGCGGATACAGCGCCTGCAAAGCCTGCACTTCGGCAAGGCGCACGCCGTAGGGCGGGTTGGAAATCATGATGCCGCCTCCGCCGTTCGGACGGGCGGCCTGCGCGTCGCACACGTCCCATTCTATCCAGCCGCCGGCTTCCGCCGCCTGCGCGTTGGCTTGCGCGGTATGTATCATGCGGCGGTCGTTGTCGCTGCCGGAGAGTGCGGCGGACGGCGGTTTAATCCGCGCCGCGGCCTGCCGCCGGATTTCCTCCCATGCGCCCCGGTCGAAGTTTTTGAGCTTTTCGAACCCGAAACGGCGCATCAGTCCGGGCGCGCGGCCTGCCGCAATCCACGCCGCCTCGATGACGATGGTGCCGCTGCCGCAGAACGGGTCTTGGAACGGCTGCGTGCCGTCGTACCCCGCCAGCAGTAACAGTCCCGCCGCCAGATTTTCGCGCAACGGCGCTTCGCCCGCGTCCTGCCGGTAACCGCGTTTGAACAACGCCTCGCCCGAAGTGTCGAGGAAAATCTGCACCTCGCGCTCGCCGACGAAGGCGTGCACGCGCACGTCGGGGCGGGCTTTGTCCACGCTGGGGCGGATGCCGCAGGCTTCGCGGAAGGCGTCGCACAGGGCGTCTTTGATTTTCAGGCCGACGAAATCAAGGCTTTTGACGTTGGCGCGTTTGCCTTCCACTTTGACTTTGAACGTCTGTTCGGGCGCGAACCAGGCCGCCCAGTCGATGTTTTTCGCCAGTTTGTAGATGTCGTGCTCGTTGCGATAGCCGCCTTTGGCCAGCCGCAGCAGCACGCGGCTGGCCACGCGCGACCAAAGGTTGACGCGGTAAACCTGTTCCATCGCGCCCCGGCAGGACACGCCGCCGTCGGCGCTTCGGACATCGGTGCAGCCCAAGGCTTGCAGCTCGGCGGCCAGCGGCTCTTCCAGCCCGCGCGGGCAGGTGGTGAAAAGGGAATATACGGTCATGATGTGTTTTCTCCGCTTGCCGTCCAGGCCGTCTGAACGGGAATTTTGGAATCGGGCCGCCGTTTTCAGACGGCCTGTTGCCTGCCTTACAGGCCGAACAGTGCTTTGTCGCCCTTGCCTTCGCGTATCAGCACCGTACCGTCGGTCATGTCGATGACGGTGGTCGGCTCGGTGCCGCACCAGCCGCCGTCAATCACCAAATCGACGGCGTGTTCGAGCCGGTCGCGGATTTCGTAGGGGTCGGTCAGCGGTTCGTCGTCTTCGGGCAGCATCAGGGTGCAACTGAGCAGCGGTTCGCCCAATTCCTGCAACAGGCTCAGGGCGATGGTATTGTCGGGTACGCGCAGGCCTATGGTTTTGCGTTTCGGGTGCAGCGTGCGGTTGGGCACTTCTTTGGTCGCTTGCAGAATGAAGGTGTAGCTGCCCGGGGTGGCGGCCTTGAGCTGGCGGAACTGGGCGTTGTCGACTTTGGCGTAAGTGCCCAACTCGCGCAAATCGGCGCACATCAGGGTCAGGTGGTGTTTCAAATCAATTTTGCGGATAGCGAGGATGCGCTCCATTGCGGCTTTGTCGCCGAGTTTGCAGCCGAGCGCGTAGCAGGAATCGGTGGGGTAGACGACGACTCCGCCGTTGCGGATGATGTCCGCCGCCTGCTTAACCAGGCGTTCCTGCGGGTTGTCGGGGTGGATGGCGAAAAATTGTGCCATAAATAAAATATCCTTAGGGGTTTGCGTTGCGCGTATTGTAAAACTTACTGTTTGAAAAAACAAAAAGGCCGTCTGAAAAAGTTTCAGACGGCCTTCGGCAATCCGCCGACGCGGCGGTCAGCCTGTTTCTTCCAAAAAGCCTGCCAGCCCGGCGGTGTCGTGGGCAATCATGAGCTCTTCGTTGGTCGGCACGACGAGTACGGCGGGGGTGCTGTCCTTCGGGCTGATGATGCCTGAGTTGCCGTAGCGTTTTTCCATATTGGCTTTGGTGTCGATGTGCAAACCCAAATAGTCGAGGTAGGCAACGGTTTTGGCGCGGATGTTGCGGGAGTTTTCGCCGATGCCGCCGGTGAAGACGAGGGCGTCTATGCCGCCGCAGGCAACCGACATCGAGGCGATGTATTTGGCGAGGCGGTAGGTCATGACTTCGAGGGCGAGGCGTGCGCCTTCGTGGCCTTCGTCGGCGGCGATTTCGAGGGTGCGGCAGTCGTTGGAGAGTTCGGAGATGCCGAGCAATCCTGATTTTTTGTTCAACATTTCATCGACTTGCTCGATGTTCATGCCGGCGTGGGCGGTCAGGTAGCTGTACACGCCGGGGTCGATGTCGCCGCAGCGGGTGCCCATGACGAGACCTTCGATGGGGGTGAAGCCCATGCTGGTATCGACGGATTTGCCGTTTCGGATGGCGGTGATGGACGCGCCGTTGCCGAGGTGGGCGACGATCATGCGCAGGTCTTCCAGCGGTTTGCCCAGAATCCGCGCGGCTTCGGGGGCGACGTAGCGCATACTGGTGCCGTGGAAGCCGTAGCGGCGGAAGGCGTGTTTTTTGCGCAATTCGCGCGGCACGGCGTAGGTGTAGGCGCGTTCGGGCATGGTTTGGTGGAACGAGGTGTCCATCACGCCGACGTTGGGCAGGCCGGGGAAGTGTTCCTGCGCGGCGAGGATGCCGCTGATGTTGGCGGGGTTGTGCAGCGGGGCGAGCGGGATGCAGGCTTTCAGTTCGTCGAGGACGTCTTGGTCGATGAGGACGGACTCGTGATATTTTTCGCCGCCGTGGGCGATACGGTGGCCGATGGCTTTGATGCGGTCGTGCAGGCCGTGTTTTTCCAGTTCGTTCAACAGCATACCCACCGCGCCGGCGTGGCAGTTGCGGCCGGTCAGGGGAACTTGGCGTTTGTTGCCGTCTTTGCTGAAGGTGATGACGGCTTCGGGCGTACCCAAACGTTCGCCGAGGCAGCTTAGGACGACGCTGCCGCTTTTGCGGTCGATAACGGCACCTTTGAGCGAGGAACTGCCGCAGTTCAGGACGAGGATGAGTTGGTCGGACATGATATTTCTCCTTGTAGTTTGTGGTTGTTTTTTTGGTGGGGTCGTCTGAAAAAGGATGGGCGTTGGGCGGGGTGTGTTTCAGACGACCTTTTGGGCAAGCTTATGCCGCATTTTCTATCGTCATTCCCGCGCAGGCGGGAATCCATATTTGCTCACAAGCAAGCTCTGATAAAAATCAGGAAACAGAATATCGACTGTGGATTCCCGCCTGCGCGGGAATGACGGCGGTTAGACTATTCGGCTTTATTGCAATCCTTTATCAAATGTCGTCTGAAACAGTGGACAGTGATGTCCGTCCTACATGATTTCAAAAACAATCATCGGGAACGCGCACCCGCCCTTCCATAATCACCCTTGCGCTGCGGCTCATGACGGCTTTTTTCACCGCCCAGATGCCGTCCGAACATTCTGCCGCCGCGCCGACGCGCAATGTGCCGGAAGGATGGCCGAAGCGCACTTCGTCGCGCGTTCCGCCGCCTGCGGCGAGGTTGACCAGCGTGCCGGGGACGGCGGCGGCGGCGGCGATGGCGACCGAGGCGGTGCCCATCATCGCGTGGTGCAGTTTGCCCATGCTCAGGGCGCGTACCAGCAAATCGATGTCGGCGGCGTTCACGGTTTTGCCGCTGGAGGCGGTGTAATCGGCGGCGGGTGCGACGAAGGCGACTTTCGGCGTGTGCGCGCGGGCGGCGGCTTCGGACACGTCGTTAATCAGGCCCATTTTCAGCGCACCGTAAGCGCGGATTTTCTCGAATTTTTCCAGCGCGGCGGCATCGTTGTTGATGTCGTCCTGCAACTCTTTGCCTGTGTAGCCCAAGTCGGCGGCGTTCAGGAAAACGGTCGGAATGCCAGCGTTGATAAGCGTGGCTTTCAGACGGCCTATGCCTGGAACATCCAGCTCATCCACCAGATTGCCGGTCGGAAACATACTGCCTTCGCCATCGGCGGGATCGAGAAATTCGATTTGCACTTCGGCGGCGGGAAAGGTAACGCCGTCCAGCTCGAAATCGCCCGTTTCCAAGACTTCGCCGTTTTGCATCGGAACATGGGCGATGATGGTTTTGCCGATGTTTTTCTGCCAGATTTTGACCATGCAGATGCCGTCTGAAGGGATTTTGGCTTTATCGACCAAGCCCTGCTCGATGGCGAACGCGCCCACGGCGGCGGTGAGGTTGCCGCAATTACCGCTCCAATCGACGAAAGGCTTGTCGATGGAAACTTGCCCGAAAAGGTAATCGACGTCGTGGTCGGCACGTTCGGACTTGTCCAAAATCACCGCCTTGCTGGTGGACGAGCTGGCGTTACCCAAACCGTCTATCTGCTTGCCGTAGGGGTCAGGGCTGCCGAGTACGCGCAACAGGATTTTGTCGCGCGCGCTGCCCGCTTCCCGCGCCGCCTCGGGCAGGTCGGAACGTTTGAAAAACACGCCTTTTGATGTGCCGCCGCGGTAGTAAACGGCGGGAATTTTGATTTGCGGCATTCTGTTTCTCCTTGTTTCTGATTTGGGTTTTCAGACGACCTCTACGCCGCGTTCCCTTCCAAAAAATCCTGTGCAAACCGTTGCAGCACGCCGCCGGCTTCGTACACCAGCACTTCCTCTGCGGTATCGAGGCGGCAGGTAACGGGGACTTCGACGGTTTCGCCGTTTTTGCGGTGGATGACTAAGGTCAGGTCGCCGCGCGGTTTGCGTTCGCCGACCACGTCGTAGGTTTCCGTGCCGTCCAGTTGCAGGGTGTGGCGGTTGGTGCCGGGTTTGAATTGCAGCGGCAAGACGCCCATACCGATGAGGTTGGTGCGGTGGATGCGCTCGAAACCTTCGGCGGCGATGGCTTCCACGCCCGCCAGCCGCACGCCTTTCGCCGCCCAGTCACGGCTGGAGCCTTGTCCGTAGTCCGCGCCGGCGATGATGATGAGCGGCTGTTTGCGGTTCATGTAGGTTTCGATGGCTTCCCACATGCGCATGGTTTCGCCTTCGGGTTCGACGCGGGCAAGCGAACCTTGGCGCACGCTGCCGTCTTCGTTTTTCACCATCTCGTTAAACAATTTGGGATTGGCGAAGGTGGCGCGTTGGGCGGTAAGGTGGTCGCCGCGGTGGGTGGCGTAGGAATTGAAGTCTTCTTCGGGCAAACCCATTTTCGCCAAGTATTCGCCCGCCGCACTCGCCGCCAGAATCGCGTTGGACGGTGAGATGTGGTCGGTGGTGATGTTGTCGGGCAGAATCGCCAAGGGGCGCATTCCCGTCAGGCTGCGTTCGCCCGCCAGCGCGCCTTCCCAATAGGGCGGACGGCGGATGTAGGTGGACATCGGGCGCCAGTCGTACAGCGGACTCGGGGCCTTTTGCGCTTTGCCGGTGTCGAACATCGGTACATACACGTCGCGGAACTGCTGCGGTTTCACATATTCGGCAACGACGGCATCGATTTCTTCGTCGGTCGGCCAGATGTCTTTCAGGCGGATTTCCTTGCCGTCGTCTGAAATGCCGAGTACGTCGTTTTCAATATCGAAACGGATGCTGCCTGCGACGGCGTATGCCACCACCAGCGGAGGCGAAGCAAGGAAAGCCTGTTTCGCATACGGGTGGATGCGGCCGTCGAAGTTGCGGTTGCCCGACAGTACGGCGGTGGCGTACAAATCGCGGTCTATGATTTCCTGCTGGATTTTCGGGTCGAGCGCGCCGCTCATGCCGTTGCAGGTGGTGCAGGCGAAGGCGACGATGCCAAAGCCGAGTTTTTCCATTTCGGGCAACAGGCCCGCTTCTTTCAAATAGATTTCCGCCACTTTCGAGCCGGGGGCGAACGAGGTTTTGACCCACGGTTTGCGTTTCAGCCCGAAACGGTTGGCGTTGCGCGCCAAGAGTGCGGCGGCAACGACGTTGCGCGGGTTGGAAGTGTTGGTGCAACTGGTAATCGCGGCGATGATGACCGCTCCGTCGGGCATGAGGCCGTCTGAAGGCTCTTCGTAAGGCTTCGCCAAGCCTTTGCTGGCCAAATCGGCGGTGGCAAAACGCGCGTGCGGGTTGCTCGGGCCTGCCATATTGCGCGTTACGCTGCTCAAATCAAACTTCAACACGCGCGGATAAACGGCGGTTTTCAGGTCGTCCGCCCACAGCCCGGCGGTTTTGGCGTAGGTTTCCACCAATTTCACCTGCGCATCCTCGCGTCCGGTCAGTTTCAAATAATCAATGGTTTGCGCGTCGATGGCGAACATGGCGGCAGTCGCGCCGAACTCCGGCGTCATGTTGGAAATGGTCGCGCGGTCGCCGATAGACAGGCTTCTCGCGCCCTCGCCGAAAAATTCGACAAACGCCCCGACCACGCGTTCTTTGCGCAGAAACTCGGTCAGCGCCAACACAATATCCGTCGCCGTAATGCCCGCCTGCCGTTTGCCCGTCAGCTCCACGCCGACAATATCGGGCAGGCGCATCATGGACGCGCGTCCCAGCATCACGGTTTCCGCTTCCAAACCGCCCACGCCCACGGAAATCACGCCCAGCGCGTCAACATGCGGCGTGTGCGAGTCCGTGCCGACGCAGGTATCGGGGAACGCCACGCCGTTTTTGACTTGGACGACGGGCGACATTTTTTCCAGATTGATTTGGTGCATGATGCCGTTGCCCGCCGGAATCACATCCACATTTTCAAAAGCGGTTTTCGTCCAGTTGATAAAGTGGAAACGGTCTTCGTTGCGGCGGTCTTCGATTTCGCGGTTTTTGCGGAACGCATCGGGGTCGTAGCCGCCGCACTCCACCGCCAGCGAGTGGTCGACGATAAGCTGCGTCTGCACCACCGGATTCACCTTGGACGGATCGCCGCCCTTCTCTGCAATCGCATCGCGCAAGCCCGCCAAATCCACCAGCGCGGTCTGCCCCAGAATATCGTGGCACACCACCCGCGCGGGATACCACGGAAAGTCGATTTCCTGCTTGCCTTCTATCAACTGGCCCAGCCAGCTTTGCAGCGTCGGCAAATCGACTTTGTCCGCGCGGTTGACCAAGTTCTCCGCCAAAATGCGGCTCGTGTAAGGCAGCTTGTCGTAAGAGCCGGCTTGAATGTCCTCACACGCCGCACGCGCGTCGTAGTATTCCAAATCCGTACCGGGCAGCGGTTTGCGGTAACGTTGGTTGGCAGCCATGTTCAGTTCTCCTGTGGATCTATTTTTCTTGTGGTTTGGGGTTTCAGACGACGTTTTTTGAAGGGGTCGTCTGAAATCTTGGGAAATAAAAACTATTCAACTCGCTTCAATAATGGTCTATACAATCCATTGATAGACACAATACCGGCAATAATCAGAATAGCGCCGACAAAGAAGCGTCCTTCCGGTATTTCATTCAAAAACATCCAGGCCAATACGGCGGCAAATAATGGCTCGGCCAATTCAGTTACCTGCACCTTCGCGGCACTCAAATAATCCAATGCTTTAGTTGTACAATAAAATCCTAAAATCGTCGGCAATAAAGACAGTGCCAAGAGTGGCGGAATAAAAGACCATTGCCAATGTATATCCCCAATACCTTCCAATGAAGGGATAAACAAAAAAATACTTCCAAAAAACATCAAGATCCGTGTCAAATAAATACCGCCGTTTAAGCCGAATTTTTTAATCAAAACGGAAAAACAACCGTAGCCCGAGCCTGCCAGTGCGGCATTCAGAATCAACCCTAAATTTCCTTCTCCAGTCCAAGAAATCACCGCGATCCCCGATACTGCCAAACCCACACCGACGACTGAAGAAATATAAATACGTTCGTCTAATAGTATGCTGTCCAATATCAAGGCAGATACAGCAGCCGATGCCATTAATACAACTACTACATTCGCAGCATTACCGTATTGATAAGCGGTGGTTTCAAAGAAAAACAAAGTGTAAATTCCGAAAAAAGCACAAATTGCTACTTTTAACAGCAACGGCAAGATTGCCTCTTTCTTTTTTGAAATATCCGCAATCTGTCTGGTAAAACCGGTACGGCAAAGCAAAATGCTGATAAACACAAAACCTGTCAAAGTTTTCAAAAATGCAATATGCTGAACAGACAAGCCCTGTTCCATTAATACCTTACTGAATATACCGATAGTTGCATTCAGAAGGGCTGCAGAGACTGCCAAGAATATTCCCATCAGTAAATCAGGCAGCTTCATATTTACTCCATAATACTTTCCACATAGGTGCATTATTGTTTTTCGAAAAGAAAATCCCTCCAAAATCTTTATTTACCTCTTGATAATCAAAATCTTTCATTAATATCTTATGTGCTTTTTCCAGATTCCAAAATGGAATGGCTGGAAATAAATGATGTATTAGATGATAATTTTCTCCATGTATTCCCGTGAAAAAATGCTCTATTGCATGACTAAACCTATTTCTTGACGCTTCTAAATTATTTTTGGCAGTTTGTATCATTGGATAATGCTCGGACAACTCAATAAACCAAGTTATCATCTGGAATGCAGTTAAATATGGTAATAACCAATAAAGTACATAAAATTTATATCCTACAAAATATGTACCGATAACAAATAGAATTAATTGAGAAAGAAGTAACTTAAACAACTCTGTTCTTGTAATATCCGAAAATAATCTATTTTTAATTAAATATTTAAAATTCCTAAATAATTTCAAACATAAAATTTGAGAAACACAAAATCTCCAGAAAAATTCAATTCTTGAATATGTCTGAAAAATACCTGAGTCTTTATAATACTTATAATCAGGATCCGAATCACTCCCTAACTTTGGATGATGATTCTTCACATGAGAAAAACAATAACTATTCCAACTTTGAAAAATTAAATATCCAGAAAAATATGTACCTAAAATTTGTCCAAACTTCTTATTTTTAGTTAAGGCAGAATGAGAGGCTTCATGTAAAATTGTCGCCAACGCCCTTTGCCTGCTCCCTATTAATAAAATCGTTAAAGGGAGAAACCAATATGACTGTTCAGATAAAAATATAGAAAAAATTATTATTGAATAATCATATAATATAGCAAGTACAGCATGCCAATTATCGTATCTATATAATTCTTTAATTTTTAAAAGAATTTCTTTATCAAATTTCTTATGGTACATATCCCACAATTCTCCGTATTAGTTCTAATATCGGCTTCATCTCCATTATGCTGACGAACATTCTTTCTTTCATAGCATATTTTGGCGAAACCGTGAAAAAAGTTGCCGCGCTGCCTCCGCCATTCCCGCCGCGGCCTGTCCTCGCTAAGGCGGGGGCGGGAATGACGGCAGACGTTGCGGCTGGTTTTTCAGACGACCTTCTCTCTCTCGCATATTCCAACAGGCCGTCTGAAAAGCGTAACCGTAGGCGGGATTCGGTTTTCCGCGGGCAAAACCCACACTACACGTCGTCTGAAATCCGATTGGCGTCTCCTACGGCTGTTGTCCGTCTCAGCGTTCTTCAATCTCCACAAACGCCAAGTCTTCAGGGCCGGTGTAGTTCGCGCTCGGACGGATGATTTTGCCGTCTTTGCGCTGTTCGAGGACGTGTGCCGCCCAGCCGGTGGAGCGCGAAATCACGAACAGCGGCGTGAACATGGCGGTTGGCACGCCGAGTTTTTGGTAGGACACGGCGGAGAACCAGTCCAAGTTCGGGAACATTTTTTTCTCTTCCCACATCACGCTCTCCAAGCGCTCGGCGATGTCGAAGAGGCGCATGTCGCCCGCTTCCCGGCTCAAACCGCGCGCCACTTCTTTAATCACGACGTTGCGCGGGTCGGAAATGGTGTAAACCGGATGGCCGAACCCGATAACGATTTCCTTGCGGGCGATGCGTTCGCGGATGTCGGCTTCGGCTTCGTCGGCGTTGCGGTAGCGTTTTTGGATGTCGTAGGCAACTTCGTTCGCGCCGCCGTGTTTCGGACCTTTGAGCGCGCCGATGGCGCCGGTGATGCAGGAATACATATCCGAGCCTGTACCGGCAATCACGCGGGCGGTGAAGGTGGAGGCGTTGAACTCGTGTTCCGCATACAAAATCAGCGAAACGTGCATGGCTTTAATCTGCGATTCGGTCGGGCGTTTGCCGTGCAACAGGTGCAGGAAGTGGCCGCCGATGGTGTCTTCTTTGCTTTCGACGTCGATGCGTTTGCCGTTGTGCGAATATTGATACCAGTAGAGCAGGATGCTGCCGAGGCTGGCGATGAGTTTGTCCGCAATGTCGCGCGCTTCGCTTTCGGGGTGGCTTTCGCGTTCGGGATGAACACAGCCGAGCATGGACACGCCGGTACGCATGACGTCCATCGGATGCGTGTGCGCAGGCAGGCTTTCCAAAACCTTAATCACGCGGATAGGCAGACCGCGCATGGATTTGAGCTTGGCTTTGTAGGCGGCGAGTTCGGATTTGTTGGGCAGATGACCGTGAATCAGCAGGTGGGCGACTTCTTCAAACTCGCATTTCTGCGCCAAATCGAGGATGTCGTAACCGCGGTAGCTCAAATCGTTGCCCGTGCGGCCGACGGTACACAGCGCGGTATTGCCCGCCGCCACGCCGGAGAGGGCAACGGATTTTTTCGGTTTGAAGGTCGGGGTTTCGTTGGTTGCAGTCATGGTATTTCTCCTTTGTGTTTTTATGGGTTTTGGGTTTTCAAACGACCTATTCAAGGTTGAGGGTCGTCTGAAAACGGTTTTTTACTTCTGAAACAATTTATCCAGCTTCTGCTCGAAGTCGTGGTAATTCAAATGCTCGTAAAGCTCGGCGCGGGTCTGCATGGTATCGACCACCGCCGCCTGCGTGCCGTCGCGCATAATCGCCTCATAAACATTCAGCGCGGCCTTGCTCGCGGCGCGGAACGACGAGAGCGGATACAGCACCAGCGACACGCCGTTGTCCGCCAGTTCGCGCTGCGTATAAAGCGGCGTCGCACCAAATTCGGTAATGTTCGCCAACACGGGCACTTTCACCGCGTCCGCAAATTGCCGGTACATCGCCAAATCCGTCATCGCTTCGGGGAAAATCATGTCCGCGCCCGCTTCCACGCAAGCCTGCGCCCGCTCGATGGCGGCATCCAAACCTTCCACCGCCAGCGCGTCCGTCCGCGCCATAATCACAAAATCCTCGTCCACGCGCGCATCCACGGCGGCTTTAATGCGGTCAACCATTTCATCTTTAGAAACAATGGCTTTGTTCGGACGATGCCCGCAACGCTTCTGCGCCACCTGGTCTTCGATATGCACCGCCGCCACGCCCGCACGCTCGAAGTTGCGAATCGTGCGCGCGATATTGAACGCCCCGCCCCAGCCGACATCGATGTCCACCAGCAAAGGCGTATCCACGTTGTCCGTAATCCGCCGCGCATCAATCAGCACATCCTCCATCGTGGTGATGCCCAAATCCGGAATCCCGCACGAACAGGCCGCCACGCCGCCGCCCGACAGATACACCGCCTTAAACCCGCTCTGCGTCGCCAGCCGCGCAAAATAAGCGTTCACACAGCCGACCACGGCAAGGGGATTCGACTCCTTCACAGCTTGGCGGAAACGGGTGCCAGCAGAAAGTTGGCTCATGATATTTCTCCTTTGTAAACTTTTAAGGTCGGCCCTATTCCGGTAAACCTGCCCGAAACAAGACCTTAAACACAGACCGCAACGTCGTTTTTCTTTTCAGACGGCCTTTAAAACAAAACGGCTATGTACCGACTGAACATCAATTTAATAAAAACAATCGGTTATACAACAAAATAGAAACAACTCGGGTAAAGAGTGAGCAGTGCCCTTAACGCCGATATAAACATCGCAATGAGAAATTACAGTTGGGAAATGCGGAGATTTTAAATCCCAAGCCCGCCGCCCTTACTTGGCGGCAAAGACGGGGACCCGAGTCGGAAAACCGTTAAACCGCCGCGACGGCCTTAAGCCGGACGACGACGGATAACGCAAAGACAGAAGAATATCCACAACAGGGACTGGATTGAGTATTTCGGTATGGGTTCATGATATGTTCCTTTGTAGTGTTATGTAGTTTTTTTGGTAAGGACAAATCTAAAATATTATTTTGGGGATGTCAAATACTTTTCAAAAAAATTTTTCAGAAATTCAACCACTAAATTAAACGATCCGGCTAAGCAGAAATGAGAACCACCCTGCCTATACCATTCAAATACCGATACCTATCGAATCGTTGCGCCTCAATTCCATTAAACGATTACAAATAATCCGCTTGCAGGTATGCGCTAATCCATTTATTCTTGAAAGGTTTTTATGAAAAAAGAAATATTTTCGACGGATATACGAAAAGGCCGTCTGAAATCGTTGCCAATAGACCGGCGGTAGCCTTCAGACGGCCTAAAACAAAATAATGCATTGATTTATAAACAATATATCAATCCATCTATAAACAGTTATACGCCAGACTGCTTATGTAGTTTGATGTAGTCAAACATTCCGTTTCGAACGGTCTTCTTAATAGAAACAACGATACCTTTTCATCCCGATACCGGTATCTTGATTGATACCCAACAGAAAACAGGCCGTCTGAAAAAATTTCAGACGGCCTGCTCGGCATAACGCGGCATCAGCCGCCCAGATACCAGAATTTCAACGCCCACAATACGGCGACTATCCACACCATAGGCGGCACGTCTTTCACGCGGTTGCATAAAAGTTTAATCACGGCATAGCTGATGAAGCCGAAAGCGATGCCGTCGGCAATCGAATAGGTGAACGGCATGAACACGATGGTCAGGAAAGCGGGGGCGGCTTCGGTCATATCGTCCCAGTCGATTTCGCGCGCGCTGCGCAGCATTTGCGCACCGACGTAGAGTAGTGCGGGCGCGGTGGCGAAGCCGGGGATGCTCTGCACCAGCGGCGAGAAAATCAGACACGCCAACATCAATACGCCGACGGTTACGGCGGTCAGCCCCGTGCGGCCGCCTGCGGACACGCCCGCCGCGCTTTCGACATACGGCGTGGTCGAGGACGTACCCAGTGCGGCACCGGCGACGATGGCGGTCGAGTCGGCAAACAGGGCGCGTTTCAGGCGGGGCAGTTTGCCGTCTTCCAGCAGGCCTGCGCGGTGGGAAACGCCGACCAGCGTGCCGGTGGAGTCAAACAAATCGACCAAGAAAAAGACAAAAATCACGCTGACCATGCTGAGGGTAAAGAGGCCGTTGAAATCCATCTGCATGAAAGTCGGCGCGATGCTCGGAATTTCGCCGACCACGCCTTTAAACTCGCTCAAGCCCAGCAGGGTGGAAATGGCGGTAATCGTCAGAATGGTCAGGATAATCGCCCCTTTGACGCGGAAATGCCCCAAAGCCACCACCATAGCGAAGCCTGCCAGCACCAAAAGCGCGGCAGGTTGGTGGATGTCGCCCAGCTTCACCAAAGTCGCGTCGCTGGCGACGATGATGCCGGAGCCTTTGAGCGCAATCAGCGACAGAAACAGCCCGATACCGGCGGCAATCGACATTTTTAGCCCCATAGGCAGCGCGTTCACCAGCATTTCGCGCACCTTGAAAAAGCTGAATAAAATAAAAATGATGCCGGAAACGAATACCGCGCCCAAAGCCACCTGCCAGGGCACGCCCATGCCTTTGACGACGGCGAAAGTAAAGTAGGCGTTCAAGCCCATGCCCGGTGCGAGCGCAATCGGATAGTTGCCGATGAAGCCCATCACGAAGCAGCCGATGGCGGAAGCGATGCAGGTGGCGACGAATACCGCGCCCATGTCCATGCCCGTTTCGCCGAGAATCAGCGGATTGACGATGATGATGTAACACATGGCGAGGAAGGTGGTCAGCCCCGCCGTCAGCTCCGTGCGTACATTTGTGCCGCTCGCACTCAAGTTGAAGAAACGCTCCAGCAGGCCGTTGTTCGTATTTGAAGTATTCATTTTCCGTTTCAAAATCAAGGAGAAAAAATCAGGACGACATTATACTGAAATTCAGGTTGGTTCGGTAAAACAACGTGAACAGACCGTCTGAAAAAGATAACGGACGTTTGTTTTAAAAGGGAATTTATTGCCCGACCGCAGGAAAAATGTAAACAATCCGACTCACGCCTTATCGTTAGAATTGGCTGGAACCCGCGCACCTTAACGTCATAACCATTTGTTATATTTTACAATTTACTAAAAAAACGGAACTAAACTCGAACTGACACACTCATACAAACGCAGTACAGACGCGTCTTTTTTTTAACACTTTGAAAAAAGGAGTTTTATCATGCAAGTTTTAACACAACACGAACTTGAAGCTGTTTCCGGCGGTGGCAAACATCATCACCACCATCACCACCACCACGGTTATTATTGGGGATGCTACCCTGCTCCTGCCCCGATCCCTGTCGTCATTGAATATCCTAGATTTTACGGTTTCCGAGTTTGTTAATTCTGTTGACAGACACTTAATGTGAAACCGTAGAAAAACTGCCTGCCAAAAGCTTCTGGCGGGCAGTTTTTGTATTTTTTAATACCAAAATTCAGGCTGGTTCGGTAAAAAAATGTGGGCAGGCCGTCTGAAAAAGATAACGGCCGTTAGTTTTAAAGCAGGCGGTTTTTGTATTCCTTAGCTGCCAATGCGGTGCCGGACACGTTTTTCAGACGGCCTTTGTACCGTTTTGCACTTCAATTTCAAAATTCCCGCCAACATGCCGTTTCGAAACGGAACGCGCCGATTTGTCCGTTTTATTCTTCCGAGCGTAAAATCTTCTTCTTTGCTCAAATAAAAACCAAATCTATGGAAACCGCCCTGCTCCTTGCCGGAAAAATCACCGAGCTGACCCTGATTGTCCTGATGGGCATAGCGTTGGTGAAATCCAAGCTCCTGACCTCCGAACACAGCCGCACGCTCTCCGTCATCGCACTCTACCTCATCAGCCCGTCGGTGATGATTCACGCCTTCCAAATCGAGAATACGCCCGAAATCCTCGACGGGCTGAAACTCTCGGTTGCCTTAGCGGTTGCGTTCCACATCCTGCTGATTGCGCTGGGCAGGCTTTTCAAAACCCTGTTCAAGCTCGACACGCTCGAACACGCCGCCACGGTTTACACCAATTCCGGCAATCTCATCATCCCGCTGGTTATGTCCGTTTTCGGGCCGCAATGGGTCATCTACACCAGCGGCTTCATCATCGTCCAAACCCTGCTGTTTTGGACGCACCTGCGGCTGTTGTTGTGCGGCAGCGGCAAGCTCTCGTGGAAAACTGTGTTCACCAACATCAACATCCTTTCCATCCTCTTCGGCATCCTGCTGTTTGCCTGCCAAATCAAACTGCCGCGCATCATCGACAACACGCTCGCCACCGTCGGCGGCATGATAGGCCCCGTCGCCATGCTGGTTGCCGGAATGCTGATTGCCTCGCTGCCGCTCAAAGAAATCGTCCTCTCCAAACGGATTTACCTGACCGCTTTCCTACGCCTGATACTCATCCCGCTGATTCTGCTGCTTTTTGTCAAAATTTCAGGCATCGCGCACCTCGGCGGGCACAGCGACACCGTCGTCCTCATCAGCTTCCTCGCCACCGTCAGCCCCGCCGCCTCGACCGTTACCCAAATGGCAGTGATATACGGTCAAAACGCCCGCAAGGCCAGCGCGATTTACGGCATCACCACCCTGTTCTGCGTCATCACCATGCCGCTGATGATAGGCCTTTACCGGCTGGCCGTCTGAAAAGATATTCCGCCGCACAACCCTCTTTTTTCAGACGGCCCCGCCGCCGTCGGCACCGTCTCAAGCCCTTTGTTTATTTCATTGACGTATTTTGACATTCCTTAATCATTATTCTAAGATAGGTGCGCTCGAAACCATACCGAACCGCCGCCCGGAAAAGAACAATGCGGCGCGGTATTCCTTACAACGGACATAGTTCCACACGAAACAAAGGCTGAATATGGATACGATTACCGTAGACCCCTATTACACGCTCATCATCGCCACGGTCGTACTGCTGGTGGGGCGCGCGTTAGTGAACAAAATCAAATTCCTGCAAAACTTCAACATCCCCGAACCGGTGGCCGGCGGCCTGCTCGCGGCCATCATCATCTATGTCCTGCACGTCAGCACGGGCATGTCGTTCGCCTTCGACAAAGGGCTGCAAGACGCCTTCATGCTGATTTTCTTCTCGTCCATCGGACTGAGCGCCGACTTCTCCCGCCTTAAAGCCGGCGGCATCGGCCTGGTGCTCTTCCTCATCATCGTCAGCGTGTTCATCGTCATTCAAAACGCCGTCGGCGTGGGCTTGGCGGCCGCTTTGGGCTTGGAACCGATTATCGGCCTGGTAACCGGCTCCATCACGCTTACCGGCGGCCACGGTACGGCCGGCGCGTGGGGCAAGGTGCTGGAGGAGCAATACCATATCGCCGGTGCAACCGACTTGGGCATGGCCTCCGCCACTTTCGGCCTAGTACTCGGCGGTTTGATCGGCGGCCCCGTCGCACGCAAGCTGGTCAACAAAATGGGCATGAAACCGATTGCGGAAACCGTACAGGGCGACGATACGTCCGACGCCGTGATTGACGTATTCGAACACGCCGACCAACGCCGGCTGATTACCGCCAATTCCGCCGTCGAAACCATGGCGCTGTTCGCCGCCTGTCTGGCTTTCTCCTCGCTGATGGTTCTGCCCGAAGTCAAAGCCTTCTTCCCCGAAAAATTCACCCTGCCGCAATTCGTATGGGCGCTGTTGTTCGGCGTCGTATTGCGCAACGTCCTGACTTCCGCCTTCAAAATCAACATGTTCGACCGCGCCATCGACGTATTCGGCAACGCTTCGTTGAGCCTGTTCCTGGGTATCGCGCTGCTGAACCTGAAACTGTGGCAGCTTCTCGATTTGGCGTTGCCGATGCTGGTCATCCTCGCCGTACAGACCCTCGTTATGGCCCTGTACGCCTACTTCGCCACTTACCGCTTTATGGGTAAAAACTACGACGCCGCCGTGCTGGCGGCCGGCCACTGCGGTTTCGGCCTCGGCGCCACGCCGACCGCCGTCGCCAACATGCAGTCCGTAACCGAACGCTTCGGCCCGTCGCACAAAGCCTTCCTGATTGTGCCCATGGTCGGCGCGTTCTTCATCGACTTCGTAAACGCCTTTATCCTGACCGGCTTTGCCAATTTCCTCGGCGGCTGACCCCTCCGGCAGAAAAAAGCCTGAAACCGAATGTTTCAGGCTTTTTTTATCAGGCCGTCTGAAAAATGATACGATGGGCGTACCCGTTCGTCGTCCGCATAACGACCCGCTTTCCCAAACCGATATAAAGCCCGCCTCTTTTACTCCAGACTTATAGGCCGTCCGAAATATGAAACACACCCTCCTGCGCCGCCTCTATACCGTCCTCACCGCCCTGCTGGCCGTTTTCCTCGTCTACACCGTCTCCACGCAAAACTGGCTGCAAACCGACCTGACCGCGCTTCTGCCGAGCGAGCAGCAGCCGGACGCGCTCCTGACGGCGGCGGATAAGGCGGGTGAAGCGCAGTTGAACACGCAGGTGGTGTTGCTGGCAGGAAGCAAGGACGCGGAAACGGCGTTTCAGACGGCCTCGCAAATTGCCGGCGTGTGGCGCAAAAGCGGCGTGTTTGAACAAGTGGACAGCAGCGTTACGCCCGACTTGGACAAAGTGCGCGCGGATATGCGCAAGCTGGGTTTGGCAATGTTGCCGCGCGAAGAAGCGCGCCTGTTGTACGAGCAGCCGCAGGCATATTTTCAGGCGCGGGCGGAAGCGGCGGCCAACCCGTTCGCCGCACCCTCGTCTTTGCCGCTGGAGCAGGACTGGCTGGGCTTCGGACGGTTTGCGGCGGGCAAGGCAAACCCGCAAAGCCGTTTGCAGTGGGACATGGACAACGGCATGTTGTTTGCCGAAGACAACGGTAAAACATGGGTGTTCCTGCGCGGCCGGCTTGCCGGCGGCGATAACTTTTCGGGCAACGACGCGCTCCTGCCGCTGATGGCGCAAAGCCGCCGAATCGCGGCGGACAACGGCGCGGAAACGCTGACGGCGGGCGGCGCGCTGTTTGCGGCGGTGTCGAAGGCGGCGGCGGAAAAGGAAAGCCGGCTGATGAGCGCGGCCGGGCTGGGGCTGACGTTTGCGCTGCTGCTGTGGGTGTTCCGCAGCGGCCGCGTGTTCTGGCTGACGCTGCCTTTGGCGGCGGGAATGCTGACGGGCTTGGCGGCGGCTTTGCTGGTATTCGGCGAAGTGCATATCCTGACCATCGTCATCGGCACGAGCCTGGTGGGGATGCTGGTGGATTTCCCGCTGCACTGGCTGGCGCCGTCGGTGTTCGGGCCGTCTGAAAAAACGGTCTGGCAGGCGGAGCCGGCGATGAAGCACGTTTTGCCGAGCTTCGCCGTCAGCCTTGCAATTACGGTCTTGGGCTACGCGCTCTTGTGGTTCACGCCGCTGCCCGTATTGCGGCAAACCGCCGTATTTTCAGGCTTCGCCCTCTTCGGCGCATTCGGCGCGACGGTGCTGTGGCTACCGCTGCTGTTTCGCCGGTACCGCGCCCGAACCGTGCCTTTTGCCATGCTGACCGAACGGCTCCACGCCTTGTCAGGCCGTCTGAAAGCCCGCCTGCACAAGCGCGGCTGGCTGGTGGTCGGCGGCATACTGCTGGCGGTCGGGCTGTGGCGCAGCGACTGGCGCGACGACATCCGCCAGTGGGTCAACATGCCGTCTGAAATGCTGGCGGAAGTTCAGCGCATCGGGCAGTTGAGCGGTGCGGATTTCGGCGGCAAATACCTGGTCGCCGAAGCGCCGAGCGAAGACGCCTTGCTGATGAAAACCGCCGAACTCGGCCGCGCCCTGCAACCCTTGGTCGCGCAAGGCAAACTCGGCGGCTTCCAATCGCCCGACCAGCTCCTGATGCCCGTGTCCGAACAGCAAAAACTGCAAAACCGCCTGCGCGAACTGGCAAAACTGCCCGAAAGCTGGCAGGCAATGCGCGACATCGGCATTCCGCGCAAAACCGTGCGCGACGCACTGCTTCAAGCCGCCGACGCACCGCCGCTGACACTTTCAGACGGCCTGAACACCGATTTGGCGGAAGCATGGCGCCCGTTATATTTAGGCGAGGTGGAACAAGGCCGTTTCGCCGCCATAGTGCGCATCAGCGGCATGACCGACGAAGCCGCCGTGCGCGCCGCCGCGCAAAGCGTTTCGGGCGTGCATTGGGCGGACAAACGCGCCCACCTGAACGAGCTTTTCCACCACACGCGCAATCAGGCGGCATGGCTGAAACTCGCTTCCTACGCGCTGGCGTGGTTTTTACTGTGGCGCATGTTCGGCATGAAACGCGGCAGCAAAATCCTCGCCGTGCCGCTGGCCGCCGCCGTCTGCACCGTCGCCGTACTCGGCTGGGCAGGCATTCCCGTCAGCCTGTTCGCCATGTTCGGCCTGCTTCTGGTTTCCGCCATCGGCGTGGACTACGCCGTCTATGCCGTAACCGCCAAACACAGCGCACCCGCTCGGCTGGGCGGCATGCTGCTCGCCGCCGCCACCACCGCGATTTCCTTCGCCCTGCTCGCCCTAAGCGGCACGCCCGCCGTCGCCGCCTTCGGCATTACGGTTACCGTCGGCGTGGCGTTCAATATCTGGCTGGCGGGAACTTTGTTGAAAGATTGAGTTTTCGAAAAGAAAGGCCGTCTGAAACTATTTTCAGACGGCCTCATTAACCTGTAAAATGTCAAACGTTTTATTTCGTTATTTTTCGAAAGGGTATTTAAATGTCCGCATCACAATTCGACGTTGCCGTTATCGGCGCCGGACCTTCCGGCGCAGTGGCATCCGCTTTGCTCAACAAACGGGGTTTCAAAGTCTGCGTGTTGGAGAAACAGCACTTTCCGCGCTTCGTCATCGGCGAAAGCCTGCTGCCGCACTGCATGGAAATGCTGGAAGAAGCCGGTTTTGCCGACGCCGTACACGCCGAACCCAGCTTTCAATTTAAAAACGGCGCTGCGTTTTCATGGGGCAGCCGTTATACCGAATTTGATTTCACTGATAAATTTTCAGACGGCCCCGGCACGGTTTACCAAGTGCGCCGCGGTATTTTCGATAAAATCCTGATTGATGAAGCCGCCAAACAAGGCGTGGAAGTACGTTTCGGACACGGCGTGACCGCGTTCGACAACAGCGGCGACCTTGCCCGTTTGAGCGTGGAAGCCGACACGGGCGAAAGCTACGAGCTGACCGCGAAATTCGTATTGGATGCCAGCGGCTACGGCCGCGTGCTGCCGCGCCTGCTGGACTTGGAAACGCCGTCGCACCTGCCGCCGCGTCAAGCGCACTTCACCCACATCGACGACAACATCACCAATCCGAAATTCGACCGCAGCAAAATCCTTATTACCACCCACCCGCAACACCGCGACGTATGGATTTGGCTGATTCCCTTCGGCGACAACCGCTGCTCCATCGGCGTGGTCGGCACACCCGACGTACTCGCGGGCGAATCGGAAACGGTGTTGAAAAGATTTGTCTATGAATGCCCGATGCTGAAAGAAATTCTGGACAAAGCCGTCTGGGAAAACGACTTCCCGTTCCGTTCCATCCAAGGCTATTCCGCCAACGTAAAATCGCTGTACGGCAAACATTTCGCGCTGTTGGGCAATGCCGCCGAGTTCCTCGACCCCGTGTTCTCATCAGGCGTAACCATCGCGCTGCACTCCGCCAAACTCGCCGCCGACCTGCTGGCGAAACAGCTTGAAGGCGGCGCGGCGGACTGGGATGCCGAGTTTGCCAAACCGCTGATGATAGGCGTGAACGCGTTCCGCACTTATGTCAACGGCTGGTACGATTTCCGCTTCCAAAACGCCATCTACGCGCCCAACCGCAGCCCTGAAATCAGCCGCATGATTTCTTCCATTTTGGCAGGCTACGCATGGGATACCGAAAATCCGTTCGTGGCAAAATCCGAACAGCGCCTGTCTGCGCTGGCGGCATTGGTAGGGGACGTGAAAGTCGAATAAAGCCGTTCGGAACGGTCCGTCCGCCGTTTCAGACGGCCTTTATAAAGATAAAAAGGCCGTCTGAAACTTTTCTATAATTGGCGGAGCAAGGTATATGGCTGATTCATTGACATCAATACGCCACTTGCCGTCATTCCGGCGATAACCTGCCATCGCGTAGGCGGCGGGAAAGACGGTCGGTGATCGGGTCCGTATTAACGTAAATGAATCGGCCACAAGTTTGGCAACCGCCCCCACATCTGCTAAATTGACCGGTACGCACGGCCTCGGCTTGAAGGCCGTCTGAAAAACGACGGAGGGCATTATGAAGATTCTAGTCAACGTATTTCATCCCGATTTGGAAAAATCCGCGGTTAACAAAGCATGGATACGGCAGTTGGAAAAGACGGCGGATGTAACCGTACGCAAAATCTGCCAGCGCTACCCCGACGGCAAAATCGATGTTCCGGCGGAACAGGAAGCCCTGTCCGCGCATGACCGTTTGGTGTTCCAGCACCCGTTTTACTGGTATTCCGTGCCGCCGCTGATGAAGCAATGGATAGACGAGGTGTTTACCTACGGCTGGGCATACGGCGGCGGCGATGCGTTGGCGGGTAAGGAATGGGTATGCGCCATTTCCACCGGCGGTCCGGCGGATTCTTATCAGGCGGGCGGCTACAACAGTTATTCCATGAGCGAATTCCTAAAGCCCCTGCAACAAACCGCCAATCTGGTGCAAACTAAATTTCTGCCCCCGTTCGTATTCCACGGCGCCGTCCACGCCACCGAAGCCGAAATCGAGCAATCCGCGCGCGAACTGGCCGCACACATTACCGACCCGCTGCTCGACCCGCAGAAAAAACTGGCCGCACTGGTGCAGGCGATGAACGACGAAGGCGTCAGCCTATAACCGGCTCACTTAATTTTTATTGAATCCTCCATTCCCGCGCAGGCGGGAACGGCGGCAGTCGGTAAGCTCCGTATTGGAAACGAGGTGTTTTACCCCGAACCACATCGGGCAAAACGTTCTTCGGCAAATCCGGCAAACCGCCTGCCAAACATGAAACATCCGCCCCGACAGACCGAACCGCCCAAACTTGTGCCTGTTCAGACGGCCTCCCGCTCCTCAGACATCGGTTACAATACCCTGCCAGTGATACGCACACCCATCCCCTACAAAAGGAAACCCATGCGATTCCCAACCGCCGCTTTTGCCGCGCTCGCCCTTGCCGCCTGCGCCGCCTCCCCTTCCCTGCCCCGTCCGCAAACCCTGCCGACGCTTGACCAAGCAGGATTATGGTTCAAACTCGAACAGACCGACGCTTCGGGCAATACCGCCCAAACCAGCCTGCTGGCGGTCGAGCAGCTTTCAGACGGCATCCGCTTCGTGCAGACCGACGCGCTGGGTGCGCCCGTATCGCGTCAGTTTGTCGGCACGAAAGGCTGGAAAAACGACGGCTTCATCATGCCCAATTCCGCTTCGCGCCGCCTGTTTGCCGCGCTGCTGCCGCTGCTTGCCGCCGACCGTGCCGCCGCGCTGTATCCCGAAGTGGAGCAAAAACCGTCCGAACACAATGCGTTCTGTCCCGACGGCAACGGCGCACTGTTCCGCTACAAAGACCGCGATTTATGGTGCGTCGCCCGTCATGACGGGCAGTTCGTCATCGCCTTTCCCGACAAAACGCGTTGGACCGTCAGCCCGATTAAAGAAGAACAATGATGAAAACCCCCGTTTATCTCAGCCGCCCCGCCGTGACCAGCGCGCTCGGCAACGGCCTGCGCACACATATCGACGCGCTGCTGATGCCGTCTGAAACTTCGCCGCTGACGTTTTCCGACCAATGGGTCAAGGGCAAAACCTTCGCATTCGGCGCGGTAAACGAAACGTTGCGCCCGCTGCCCGACAACCTGTCCGCCGCGCATCGCAGCCGCAACAACCAACTGCTGTGGCACGCGCTGGAACAGATTGAAGACGACATCCGCGCCGCCGTCCGCCGTTACGGCGCGGCGCGGACGGCCGTGATCATGGGCACCTCCACCAGCGGCGCCGACGAAAATATCCCTTTGTTCCAACACGTTGCCGACGGCGGCGGCTGGGCGGACAAGCCGTTCAACCAGCTCCAGCACGAAATGGCGTCGCCTTCGGAATTTGTTGCACACGTCTACGGCATTCACGGCCTGCGCTACGTCGTTTCCACCGCCTGCACATCGGGCGCGCGCGCCTTAATCAGCGCGGCGCGGCTTCTGCGCTCAGGCTTGTGCGACGCAGTGGTCTGCGGCGGCGTAGACACCCTCTCGCCGCTGACCATCAACGGTTTTGCCTCGCTGGAAGTGCTTTCAGACGGCCTCGCCAATCCGTTTTCCGCCAACCGCGACGGCATCAATATCGGCGAAGCCGCCGCCGCATTCGTCATGACCCGCGATGCCGATTTCGGCGGCACAATGCAGCTGTTGGGCTACGGCGCAAGCAGCGACGCTTATCATATGTCCTCGCCCCGCCCCGACGGTTTGGGCGCGGCGCAGTCTTTTCAGGCGGCGCTGAAAAATGCCGGTTTGCAGTCGAAGGGCATCGGCTGGATTAATCTGCACGGCACCGGCACGAAACACAACGACAGCATGGAAAGCCGCGCCGTCGCCGAAGTGTTCGGCAGCCAAACCTTCTGCACATCGACCAAGCCGCAAACCGGACACACGCTCGGCGCCGCCGGTGCCATCGAAGCCGCATTCGCCTGGGGCATCGCCGACCGCGGCTGCAACCCGCAGGGCAAACTGCCGCCGCAACAGTGGGACGGCATCCCCGACCCCGAACTGCCCGCCGTCGCCCTGACCGACGGCAACAGCGTATGGCCGTCTGAAAAACGTATCGCCGCCAGCTCGTCTTTCGCCTTCGGCGGCAGCAACGCGGTATTGGTGATTGGGGAAGCCGCCGAGAATTAGGCGGCGAACCCTGTGCCTATCGTTTGAAAAAGCGAAGGCCGTCTGAAAATGCCGACGCGTTTTTCAGACGGCCTCCCCTTATATATGTAACGGCCTTGCAATACGGCAGCCTCAAGCCGATCGGATTTTAAGACCGAACCGTCCCGCCCGCCTCTAGCGGTGTTTTCGATAACCCGACTTAAAAATAGGCCTTCTGAAAAGGCATATACTTTCAGACGGCCTATTCCTTGACCATCACCGCTACCCATCCTTTGCTTAAGCACAATTTAATTCTGTTTTCCAAAAATATTTAATATTTAATACTAATAAGTTACATCGTTCTAAAAAACAAATCCAAACTGGCCGCCATCCGTGCAGTAAGGCTGCGTAATGGTTGCCAAGCCGAGGCCGGAAGCCTTGCCCACCCTTTGTTTTTGCTACAATCACGTTCTTCTTGTTTTAAGTTTCAGGTTACTACATCCATGAAAACCCCTGCTTCCTGGTCAAGCAAAATCGGCTTTATCCTTTCTGCCGCCGGTTCCGCCATCGGTTTGGGCGCGATTTGGAAATTCCCCTACACCGCCGGCACCAACGGCGGTGCGGTGTTTTTCCTGCTGTTTCTGCTGTTTACCATCCTGATTGCCCTGCCTGTGCAACTGGCCGAGTTTTACATCGGACGCAAAAGCGGCAAAAACGCGGTGGACGCGTTCAAAGTGCTGGCACCGGACACCTTGTGGCCGTGGGTGGGACGCATGGGTGTGTTCGCCTGCTTTATTTTGCTGTCGTTTTACAGCGTGGTCGGCGGCTGGGTGCTGAATTATGTGGTGCACGCGTTCGACGGCAGCATCCGCGCCGGCGCAGACTTTGAAGCCTTGTTCGGCAACACGATTGCCAGCCCGGTAGGTTCGGTGGCGTATCAGGGGTTGTTTATGCTGATGACGGTGTGGGTGGTGAAAAGCGGGATTTCGTCCGGCATCGAAAAGGCCAACCGTTATATGATGCCCGCACTGTTCATCCTGTTTCTGCTGCTGGCGGGACGTTCGCTGACGCTGCCGGATGCGATGGCGGGGGTGTCGTTCCTGCTCAAACCGGATTGGTCGCACCTGTCGCCGCAAACCATGCTCACCGCGTTGGGACAGGCGTTTTTCGCCCTCAGCATCGGCGTATCGACCATGATTACCTACGCCGCCTATCTGGATAGGAAACAGGATTTGTTCCGCTCCGGCCACAGCATTATGTGGATGAATCTATTGGTTTCCCTGCTGGCGGGGCTGGTGATTTTTCCCGCCGTGTTCGCCTTCGGCTTCGAACCCAGCCAAGGGCCGGGGCTGATTTTTGTGGTGCTGCCGGCAGTGTTTATGAAATTGCCGCTGGGCAATCTGCTGTTTGCCGTGTTTATGCTGCTGGTGGTATTCGCCACACTCACCTCGGCCTTTTCCATGCTGGAAACAGTGATTGCGGCAACCATCCGGGAAAACGAAAGCAAACGCAGCAGCCGCACTTGGATTATCGGCACGGCGATTTTCATCGTCGGCATCCCGTCTGCCTTGTCGTTCGGCGTATTGGGCGAGATGAAGCTGTTCGGCAAAACGCTGTTTGATTTGTGGGACTACATGATTACCGCGCTGATTATGCCGATAGGCGCTTTAAGCGTGGCCGTGTTCGTCGGCTGGATACAGAAAAAACAAGCGGTGTTGGAACATATGCGCGAAGGCAGCGGCGTACCGCAGGCGGTGCTGTCGCTGTGGCTCTATACCCTGCGCTTTCTGGCACCGGTGGCGATTGTGCTGGTGTTTGCCAATACGCTGGGCTGGATTTGATTTTTTGAAGAAGAAGGTAAGGCAACCGTTTATCACTTAAAAACATACCGCTCATACAAATTACAATACCGATAATCCATAAAAAGGCCGTCTGAAATGTGGTTTTTTACCCATTTTCAGACGGCCTTTTAGCATTGTTGTGAAACACCCGCAACAATCCGTTTCCACATTATTCATTTGGAATTGATTTTAAAATCCCCATACATTCCAATCGGTTATGCGATAGGCCACTTTAATGTGAAAAATATATTTATGTCATTTTTAAACTAGGCAAACGATATTAACGAAAAATATTATTTTCAATCTAAAAATAATGTTTGCAAAATAACGTTTATCTAGATAATATACCGTTTATCAAAAACGAACCGATTATCTCTAATTTATGCCACTTATCTGGGCAAGCTGAAATCAGGTTTGCCTGTATATGTAAAGAGAGACACATCATGACCATCATCGCTATCGACATCCAACCGCAATACCGTTTTTCCTGCATGGCGGCCAACGAGCAACGTTTCCTGCAACGCCCGGAAAGCATTGTTGACGGTCTGAACCGCCAGGCCGAATACGCCGACAAGCGCCTGTTGGTCGAAAATGTGTCCGCCGATCAAGATGCTTTGTGCAACCTCTGCAATAACAGCATGGTCGAACAAGGCGGGTTTATTTTAAACCGCAGCGCTTACTTCGGCGCCTGCGCCAACGGCTGCCGCAGCAAATTCCTGCTCAGCGGCCTGCCCCATCCCGCCGACTACGACCACGCGGTCGAAATCGACGGCGACTACCGCCACGGCGTGTGCTTCCACGACAAAAAAGAAACACGCAGTACCGGCCTGATTGAATGGCTGTACGCACAAAACGCCGATACCGTCATCCTCGGCGGGCTGGCTACCGAAGATACCGTAGCGGCAACTGCAAAACAGTTGACATGGTACAACAACGACATCCGCATCATCGTCAACCTGTCCGCCTGTTGCGGCTATTCGCCCGAAAGCACCATACGGACCGTTTACAGCCTGAGGGAAATGGGCATCTCCGTCGTAACCGATGCAAAAGCCATTCCCGCCCTCATCAAAGAAATTCCTTCTCAACTTATGTTTAAAGTGTCGTAATCTCTTGCTTAATTACTCCCAGCTGCAAGAGTTTTTCCGGGTCGCCCTCAAGCGACCCGTCTTTTTTGCAAATATCGATCTTCAAAATTATTTTTTAATTTACTTACTTTCCGTTCAGCCTTGATTCCAACCGAACAGCCTCTCTTCGTAAAACACCTCTCCCCAAACGTTACAATATTAAACAAAATAGGCTATTGAGAAAATAAATTACAACGGTATTTTATTACTTGTGCCCAATACGCCTTCCCGCCAAACGAAATATCAAACGTCCTCACTAAACTGCCTAGAGGCTGTCGGCTTTCATGCCGACAGTCCCGAAAGCAGCCCGCAAGATACGTGCCATCGTATTCTGTAATACCTTCACCAATCGAAACACTAGCCGTTTTCTGTTGAAAGCCATAATGAAATTTACCCGTTCCCTACCATTATGGGCGGTTGCTTTTGCCGTTATCCCGTCCGTTGGTCATGCCGCTTCAAACGTCGATGCCGAGCGCGAGCGCTGGGTGGTCCACTCCCGCAGCGGGGAGGCCGAACGCGGCGAAGCCGTAGCCGCACTGCGCCGGCTCTACGACGGCAGCGGCGACAAGCTGGTACGCGCCGACTTAATCGCACTGCTTATCCGGGGCGGACAGCAACAGGAAGCGCTGGCGGTCTGCGCCGCCTGCCGTCCTGACGGTTATTCTGCCGACGAGTTGCAAAACCTTGCGAAAGCCGCGCGCGACACTAAAAAATTCGACACCGCCGCCCTGTTCTACCGAGAACTGCAAACCCGTTTTCCCCAGCAGAAAACCGGCCTGCTGGGTGGCGCGCTAACCGCAATTGATATGGCGCGGTATAGCGAAGCGGAAGTTCTGATTAAGGAATACCGTCGCCGTTTCGGCAGCGACACCGACATTCAGACGGCCGAAAACTATTTGGACAAACAAACGGCTACGCTGACCGGACGCTTGGCCGGACAACTCGGCAGCCTGGGCAAATCATCCGACAAAGAAACCGTATTGCAGGCCTACCGCACGGCGGCCGAAATGCAGGTGTATCCCATGCAGGAAAGATTGCTGGAAAGCTACCCGCAGTATTTCAGCGAAAACGACCGCCAGTGGCTGAAAACCGGCAAAGCCGTCTCGCTCCTGCGCAGCGCGCTGGCCACGAATAACCGTGCGCAACTTGAAACCGCCTATCGGGAGTTGAACGCCGTTATCGCCGCCGCACCTGAAAACAGCGCGATATACATCGCCGCCCTGCGCGACCGGATGACCGCGTCCAACGCGTTGGAAAAACGTGAAGAAACCCTTGCCGACTACCGCCGCTTGGCCAAAACAGGCGAACAACCCGATTTTGTGAAGGCGCAATATGCACACGCGCTGCTGGCCACCGGCAGTCCGAATCAGGCTTCCGCCATTTTCCGCGGCATTGCCGACCGCCAGATTGCGCAATCTAAAAGAGTGTCCGACGACACCAACGAGCAGTTGATTCAGGCCTATGCCGAAGCCGTCCGTTACAGCAAGGCCAAACTGCTCATCCGCAACTGGAACACGGCAGAGACCGCGCTCGACTTTACCCGCAACGCCAAAATCAAAAATCCCTTACGCGACAAAGCCTATTTCTGGAACGCCCGTCTGGATGCTTGGAACGGCAGGCCGGGGAAAGCCGTCAAAGACATGGACGCATGGCTTGCCGAACACCCCGCCGACCCGTGGGCCCTGACGTTGCGCGGCGAGTTGGCGCAATGGGACGGACATGACGAAGAGGCGCGGGAATGGTTCCGCCGCGCCAAAGAATACATGCCGCCCGACAGTCAGGAATGGGTGGACAATAAAATCGCCCAGTCCGAAATGTCTTCGGGCAACTGGAAAGAAGCCGGCCAATACGCGGCCGCCGGAGCAGACAAGCCGAACTTCAGCGGATTCCGCCGCCAATATATCGAAAACCGCGCGCCGCAGCTCGTTGCCAACGCGCAGGCCATGAAAACGACGTCCCCCTCCGACGGTACGGAGTGGGGGCAGGATGCCACGCTGTACAGCAAGCGTTCGGCGGACGGGCACCGCGCCTATGTAACCGAACGTTCGGCCTATGTGCCCAACCACGGCAGCCCGCTGCGGGCCGGACGTGCCGGTGTCGGCGCACAAATCAGCCTGTATCCGGCCACCGTTACTGTCGAAGCGGGACACGGGTTTGACCTGAACCGTAAAGCCTATGCCCTTGCAAGCGCCGACTACCGCCTCACAGGCCGTCTGAAATTGAAAGCCGACGCCGCCTACAACAGCGCCAACACGCCGGTCAAAGCCTTGAACCAAAACGTATATGCCCACGAATACAATCTCGCCGCCGAATACCGCCATTCTTCCGCTACGCAAATCGGCGCGGGCGTAGGGCTGATGGATTTTGACGACGGCAACCTGCGCAAGTCCGCCAACGTTTGGATGAACAACCTTCTGTACCAATACGACCGCTGGCAGCTCGGCAGCAAACTGTGGGTGGATTACAGCGCCAACAAAGACATTCCCGAAGCCCACTACTACAACCCGAAAAACAGCAAAAGCCTCAGCGGCACATTGCAGCTTTCCTATACCGCGCCGCTGGACAACGGCATCAGCCTCAAACAAACCGTCAGCGGCGGGGCGGGACGCTACTGGCAGTCGGGCGTGGCGGCGGAAAACACATGGAACCTGTCATACGGCCACGACTGGCAGTTCGGCCGCAAAACCAGCCTGACTTACGAATTCGGCCGCCGTCAGGCCATGTACGACGGTCAGCCCGAATTCCAAAATTTCGGCAACATCGGCCTGAACATGAAATTCAACTAAAACGCCTTATTTTCAGACGGCCCCAATCATCCGCAGAGGCCGTCTGAAAACGGCAGAACAAGGAACACACCGACATGAAAAAACTGATTTACACCCTGCTCGCAGGTACAGCACTGACCGCCGCCAACGCGCAACAGCCCCCCCGTATCGAAATCAAACTGTGCAACGAACAGGCGATTGCCAAACT
This sequence comes from Neisseria oralis, assembly GCF_045062685.1. NCBI lineage: Bacteria > Pseudomonadati > Pseudomonadota > Betaproteobacteria > Neisseriales > Neisseriaceae > Neisseria > Neisseria oralis. Next base: position 103,036 of record NZ_JBJGEB010000003.1, on the reverse strand, counting down.
GATGCAGAAGGCAGACAAAGACACCCTCTACTCCGCCGCACAGGATTGCAACGACAAAGGCCGCTCCGCCACCCTGCTTTCCGCCGCCGCAGAAAAAGGCCACGGTCAGGCCGCATTGAAACTGGCCGAACAAAAATACGCCGACTATTACAAATTCGACGCCGCGTTATGGGCGTTGCAGGCGAAACAGGCCGGCGAGGAACTGCCGCCCCATCTGGTGAAACTGCTGGCCGACAACCCGCAGATTACGCTGGACATGCCGATGGCCACCCCGCAGATTTACAACCTGTCCAAACACGACCTCGGCACCTTGTCGGAAAAAGCGGAAAAAGGCGACGGCAAAGCGGCGCAGCGTCTGGCCGACTACTACATGTACGCCGCCTCTTCGCTGCCCTCCGCCGAACGCCAGGCCAAGGCCGACTACTGGCGTATGCACGCCAACAATCTGCTGGCAAACAAATAACCGCCGCAGCCCGTTTCGGTAGATTTGCATTTATAACCGGACAAACCGTTTTCAGACGGCCTGATACGCATCGGCAGGCCGTCTGAAATTTCAAAAGAAAGCGTTATGAAAAAACACCTCCTCCTTGCCCTGCTCTGCGTATTCGGCCTGCAAACCGCACAGGCCGCCGACCCCGGACACTACGGCATTATCTGCTACCACGACATTATCGACACGAGCAAACCCGAAGACGCCGGGGCAGTGCGCCGCCAATATTTTCCGCAGACGCTGACCGCCGACCGCCTGATTGCCCATTTCAACTGGCTGCGCGACAACGGCTACACGCCCGTCAGCTGGCAGCAGATTAAAGACGCGCGCGCAGGCAAGGCGAAGCTGCCGGACAAACCCGTGCTGCTGACTTTTGACGACGGCTACCTCAGTTTCTACACCACCGCCTACCCGATTTTAAAAGCCTTCAACTACCCCGCCGTCTATGCGCTGATTACCTCGTGGCTGGAAATACCCGCCGGCGGCCGCATCCAATATGACGATACCACCAGCCTGCCGCGTTCCGCCTTCGTCACATGGGAACAAGTGCGCGAAATGCAGGCAAGCGGGCTGATTGAAATCGCCTCGCACACCCACGACCTGCACCACGGCATCAAGGGCAATCCCGGCGGATCGCAGTTTGCCGCCGTCTTTCCCGGCCATTACCAAAACGGCCGTTACGAAACCTCCGAAGAGTACCGCAAGCGCATCTACAACGATTTGAAAACGTCGCGTGACACCATTACCCGCCGCACCGGTATCAAACCCGAAGTGCTGGTATGGCCTTATGGCCAATTTACCCTGACTTCGGTCGATATTGCCCGCGACGTCGGTTTCCAAAGCGACCTGACCCTGTCCGACGAAACACTCAACCCGATCGGCAAACAAAGCGTCGGCCGTATGCTTGCCGATCAAGAATCCTCTTTGGAGCGCCTGCAATCTTATCTGTCGGGCAAACGGTTCCAATTGCCGCACCAGCGCGCCGTCTATGTCAAACTCGACGAACTGTACCATCCCGACCCCGTGCAGCAGGACCAAAACTACAACAAACTCATCCAGCGGATGTTCCAGCTGGGCGCAAACGCCGTGTACTTGCAGGCGGTAACGGACGAAAACAAAGACGGCACCGCCGACGCCGCCTATTTCCCCAACCGCCACCTCCCGCTCAAAGCCGATTTGTTCAGCCAGGTCGCATGGCAAATCCGCACCCGCTCCAACGCGGAAGTCAGGGCATGGATGCCGATGCTGGCGTTCGACCTAGGCAGCGGTTACGAATACCTGACCGACTCGCGCACGGGCAAACCGACCGCCCGCGCCGTCAAACGCCTGTCGCCGTTTAACGCCAAAAACCGCAAAGCCATCAACGAAATCTACGAAGACCTCTCGTTCAACAGCCGCTTCAACGGGCTGGCTTTCGGCGACGACGGCTTCATCACCGAATACGAAGCGCCCGATCACGGCAGCGACACGCAGAAAACAGACGCCCTCATCGGCTTTTCCAAAGCGCTGACCGAATCCGTATTGAAATACAGTTTCAACGGCAGAGACAATATGACAACCGTGCGCGGCATCCTCCCCGAAGCCGTGATGCCGTCTGAAAAACCGACGCCACTGGCGCAAAACTTGGCCAAGTTCGCCCAAGCCTACAACCAGGCTTCCGTTACCGCCCCGGCCGCATCGGAACAACAGTTTTCAAGCCTGCTGCAAAACCTCAAAACCACAGGCATTCCGGCGCAGAAACTCATCGTCAACCTACAGGCCAGACAGCCCGACGGCAGCGTCCTGCTCGACAGCGACACGCTGGCCGCACGAATCATGCAGGCACGCAAAGACCGCTTCACCGGCATCGCCTATTCCACCGACGGATTCACCGGCAACCAGCCGGATTTGAAAACCGTCAAACCCGTATTCGCCATCCGCTGACGGCATAAGAGCCAAGGCCGTCTGAAAAAAAAACGGAACACATACCGTTTTCAGACGGCCTCAATAAAAACAACACTGACCGACGAATCTGACAAATCCGACAAAACCCGCAACATCATGAAATGGTATGAATACTCCGCCGCCTTCGTTATGCTCTATCCGGGGGTAATGTCCGTATATTGGACATTATCCGGGCTGCTGTATTTCCTGCTTTGGGAACGGCGCAAAGGCAAGCCGGTATTCGGCGGCGACGCACCTATGGTCAGCGTACTCGTGCCCTGTTTCAATGAAGCGAACAACCTTGATGCGTCCATCCCCCACTTGCTGCGCCTGACCTACCCCAATTACGAACTCATCTTCATCAACGACGGCAGCAAAGACGACACACTTTCCATCCTGCGCCGCTGGGAAGCCGAATCCGACAAAATCACCGTCCTCGACCAGAAAAACGGCGGCAAGGCGTCCGCCATGAACCACGGCGCAAGCCGCGCGCGCGGCAAATATATCGTCGGCATCGACGGCGATGCCGTGCCGGACTACGGCGCATTGGAATATATTGTCGAAACGCTGGAAAAACGCCCCGACGTCGGCGCCATCACCGGCAATCCGCGCGTGCGCAACCGCAGCACCATCCTCGGCAAACTGCAAGTCGCCGAGTTCAGTTCGATTATCGGCCTCATCAAACGTTCGCAAAGCCTTGCGGGAACCCTGTTTACCGTGTCCGGCGTCATCATGTGCATCCGCAAAGACGTTTGGCGGCAAATCGGCGGCTGGAGCGAAAACATGATTACCGACGACATCGACATCAGTTGGAAAACCCAGCTTCACGGCTACGAAATCATGTACGAACCGCGCGCATTGTGCTGGGTACTGATGCCCGAAACCATACGCGGCCTCTACAAACAACGCCTGCGCTGGGCACAAGGCGGCGCGGAAGTCATCCTGAAATACAGCCGCGAAGTCTGGCGTTTGAAAAACATCCGCCTGTGGCCGCTGTATTTCGAATACATCGTAACCCTGATTTGGGCCTACCTGCTGTTTGCCTTCTTCTTCGTCAGCATCGCGCAGGCCATCGGCGGTACCGTCGACCTGACCCCGTTGAAACTCGGCAGCCTCGCCACCTTTATCGCTTTTTTAATCCAGCTTTCCGTCAGCATCTATATCGACAGCCGTTACGAGGGCAAGCTGTTCCGCTACTTCATCAGTTGCATCTGGTATCCCTATGTTTTCTGGCTGATTAACAGCCTGACGCTGGTACACGGTTTCCCCAAAGCGCTGTTGCGTGACAAAAACCGTAAAGCCACCTGGACCAGCCCCGACCGCGGCATTCAGTAACCGCCGCCGATACACTGAAAGGAGAAATATGTACAGTATCGAACTACGCAACCAAATGGTTATCCACAAAGCCAAAAAAACTTCCCTCACCGTCAGCACCAAAAGCACCGTCTCGTTCGTCACCGTCTGGGGATTGTGGACGCTGTCCTTCTACCTGATTGCCAAAGATCACCATTTCCTGTTCAACAACCCGATTGTCCTCCACTGGACATTGTGGGAAATCCTGAGGGCCGCGTTGGCCTTCGTTTTAATCCAGTTGGTGATTTTGCAGGCATGGAGCCTCTATGTCCGCCGAGTGATGAGATACCGCCGCAAATACCGTTCTGGGCGCGGCAACTGAGCGCAAGGCCGTCTGAAAACGGATTTTCAGACGGCCTTTATTAACGGATTTATACCCAGTTATACTTATATACACAGAAATAAATATCATTTACACTATCCGTTATTGCTTCACATTTTCACTGCGAATCCTAATAACAAGGAGATTGTAAATGCCTTCCCAAACGGCGCGCCCGTGCCAACTTTCCCTCAGCCTGCTGACCTTGGCCCTCTTCGGCGGCCTCGCCCACGCGGCGGACACAACCGCCCAAACCTCCGAGCTTCAACCTGTTACCGTCAAAGGCGCCAACCTTTCCACCCACCGCGTAACGACGCAAAAAATCGCCGAAAGTACCGATACCGACTTGAAAGGTTTGTTGTTTAACGAACCGTCCATCGGCTTCGGCGGCGGCAACGGTACATCGCAATGGGTCAATATCCGCGGTTTGGGTCAAGACCAAATCGACTTCAAAGTAGACGATTCTTATTCCGACACCTCCACCTTCCACCACCAAGGCCGCTTCCTGCTTGATCCCGAGTTGGTGAAAGTCGTCGCCGTACAAAAAGGCTCGGGCTCTGCCTCCGCCGGTATCGGCGCCAGCTCCGGCGCGATTGTCGCCGAGACTATCGATCCGTCCGACTTGCTGCGCCCCGATCAAAACTTCGGCTTTAAAGTCAATGCAGGCGTATCCAGCAATAAAGGTTGGAATCGGAGCTTGTCGCTTTACGGTCGTGCAGCCGGATTTGATGCCTTAGTGGCGGGCAACTGGATTACCGAAGAAAACTACAAAGCCGGCAAAGGCTATGTCAACGGCGGCGTATCAGGCGGCAACCGCGTTCCTTTCAGCGCATTGGGTCAACGCGGCCTGCTGGCGAAAATCGGTTACAGCATCAATGAAGACAACCGCATCGAATTGAGCCGCAGCCAAGAACAAACCCACGGCACGCGCACCTTGCGCGAAGAGTTCGACGACTTCGCACGCAACCCCGCCTCCTACCGCACCTATACCCAAGACAGGACCAACCTCGAATATAAAGGCGCGAACTTGGGCTTTGTTTCCAACATCAAAGCCAACGTATTCCATCTGAAAACCGCTCGTGAAGACGCAGACGACGGCGCAGTTCAAAACAAAGCCACCGGCGCGAACCTGAATCTCGACAGCCGCATTTTTGACCGCCACACCATCAAATACGGCATCAACTACCGCCATCAGAAAAACTATCCGGGTATGATAACCGCTGCCGCCAACGAGAGCAAAACCGATTACGGTATTTACGCCGAAGGCATTTGGGACTTCCATCCCGTTACCCTGACCACCGGCCTGCGTTACGACCATTTCAAAGTCAATACTTCCGGCCACACTTCGGCCTCTGACGGCAACATCAATCCCAGCTTGGGCTTGATTTACGACGTTACCGACAACCTGTCATTGAAAGCCAGCCACAGCTACGCTACCCGCAGCCCGCGTCTGTACGAATCCATGCTCGCCTCCAGCCGCAACATCGTAACCGCGCCGAACCTGAAGGCAGAACGTTCGCGCACCACCGAAATCGGCTTCAACTACCGTCCGATTCAAGACCTGTCGCTATCCGGCAGCTACTTTTGGCAAAAAATCAACAATGTACATGACTTTACCTGTCTGAGCGGCTCATGCGCGGGCGGCCGTTCGACTTACACTTCCGGCATCACCCAGTCCACCAACAACGGTTACATCAAAAACAAAGGTTATGAATTCGGTGCCAACTACCGCTGGCGCGGTCTGACAGCGCGCATGGGCGTGGCCTACAGCGACCCGAAACACCACTATTTGTTTGAATCGTACGACATCAACACCAAAGCCCACGCCGTCGGCCGTACATGGACGGCGGGCTTGGCCTACCGCTTCGACCGTCCCAACCTCGAAATCGGCTGGCGCGGACGCTTCGTCCAATCCCGTATCGGCAAGCCCAGCCGCGGCGCAACCGCCAGCGAAGGCACGACCGAGAAACGCGCAGGCTATGGCGTGAACGACATCTACGCCAACTGGAAACCGACCGGCAAAGACGATCTGAACATCAACTTCGCCGTCAACAATATCGGCAACAAATACTACTACTCGCACAGCCAGCGCAGCAGCAGCCGCTCCGGCAATTCCCTGCCCGAAGTAGGGCGCGATTTCCGTTTGGCTGTGAACTACAAGTTCTAAAACAGCCCGCAATCGAAAAGGCCGTCTGAAAATCTGTTTTCAGACGGCCTCAACCTTTATCCGCAACGACGGCCGGTACGGAAACGGAACGGCAACCGCCCTTCCCGCCTCAACCGACTACTCCTCGGGCAGTTTGCTGATTTTCACGCGCCCGATGCGCTGGCCTTCTTTTTCAATCACTTCAAACCGCCAGCCGTAGAAATCGACGGCATCACCGACATCGGGAATGCTTTGCAGTTCCTCCATAATCAGACCGGCGACAGTATGGAAATCGGCATCCTCTTCCTGCGGCGGCAAATTGAGCTGGGGGGCAAGCTCGACATATTCGAGAGAGCCGTCCACAGTCAGACTTTCGTCGGCATTTTCCTGAAGGGCCGGTTCTTCTTCACGCTCAAACTCTTCGGGGAACTCGCCGGCAATGGTTTCAAGCAGATCCTTCATGGTAACCATGCCCAAGACGGCGCCGAATTCGTCCACAACCAAAGCATAATCGGCACTGCTCTGACGGAAAAGTTCGATGGCATTCAAAGCAGTGGTGCTGTCGGGCAGGACAAGCGGCTGGCGTAAGGCCGTCTGAATATTGAACGAACCGGTTTCCAACATCTGCGTAAGTAGGTCTTTTTTATTGATATAGCCCAGCGGTTCGTCCACACCCGCCTTGCCGACCACAAGCAGGCGGCTGTACGGCGTATTTTGCAGTTGGCCGCACTGCTCCTCCCTGCTTTGGGAAATATCCAGCCGCTCGATGTCGCGGCGCGGAATCATCACGCCCATAATCGGACGTTCCGCCAGCGTGAGCACACTGCGTATCATGGATTTTTCATTTTCTTCAAAATGTTCATCATCGTCCGCCTCTTCGCCCGCTTTGGCCAGCACGCTTTCGCGTATGCCCATCATACCGAGCACGTTTTCAGCAGTACGTTTGCGCCATGAGCTGCTGATATAGTCGTTTTTACGGCTGTTGGCCTGCGAAATCTGGTTGAAAAGCTCAATCAGTATCGAGAAGCCGATAGCGGCATAGAGATAGCCTTTGGGAATATGGAAATGGAAGGCCTCGGCAATCAGGCTGAAACCAATCATCAGCAGGAAACCGAGGCAGAGCATGACGACGGTGGGATGTTTGTCGACAAACTCGGTCAGCGGTTTGCTGGCGGTAATCATCACCGCCATCGCCACCACGACGGCAGCCATCGCCACCACGATATGGTCAACCATCGCCACAGCGGTAATAACCGAATCTATCGAAAACACAGCGTCAAGAATCAGGATTTGCGCGACAACGCTCCAAAAACGGGCATGTTTTTTCTGGTTCTCCGCCACCGTAAACTGGTTGTGCCCTTCCAGCCGCTCGTGCAGCTCGGTCGTGGCTTTATAAAGCAGGAAAATACCACCGGCAAACATAATGATGTCTTTGCCCGACACCGCCGTCCCGCCGATACCGAACAGCGGATGAGTCAGCGTCATGATGTGCGCCATAAACGCCAGCATAATAATGCGGATGAGCACCGCCAGCCCCAGCCCCGTTACCCGCGCCCTATCGCGCCGGTCAGGTTTGACCTTATTGGCGAGGATGGCAACGAAAACCAAGTTGTCTATACCTAAAACCACTTCGAGCACAAAAAGCGTTGCAAAGCCTATCCAAGTATGCGGTTCGGCTAACCAACTGAAATCCATAATTTTAATATTCCTTATAACTGCAAAAGGCAGCCTGACGGTATAAAGACTGTCGGGCTGCCCGAATCCGGCGCATACAACGGAAATCCGCCGTCTGACCGGCCTGCTCTGATTCTTTCATTGTATGCGTATGCCTGAGGGAAAAACGATGCGGCCAGTGTAACAGTTTGAAAAGTAGAAAGCAAAACTTGACGGCAAAGGCCGTCTGAAAATGGATTTTCAGACGGCCTTTGCTGTCATTCCTCGTCTTTCTCCGGCGGGCGGATGTCGTGCTGGATGGCGTATACCGCCGCCTGCACGCGGCTGCTCAGGCCGAGTTTGCGCAAAATGCTCTGCACATAGGCTTTCACCGTCGATTCGGCCAGATTCAGCTTTTTGGCGATAACTTTGTTGCTGTGGCCGATCGCCAGGTGGTGCAGCGTTTCGCGCTCGCGCGGGGTCAGCGTCCCGATGTGAGCGTCGCTTTGCGGCTGTATCGGGCTGATCAGCGATTTCACCAGATGCGCGGTCATTTCGGGCGAAAAGACATTGTCGCCGTTCAGCGCCTTGCCGACCGCTTCGATGAAAAAGTCGGCGTTGATGTTTTTCAGCAAAAAACCGTGCGCCCCCTGCTTCATGCACTCGATAAGCTCGTCGCCGTCTTCGGACACGGTGAGCATCACCACTTTCTGCTCCGGATTGCTGCTCAGTATCTGCCCCAGCGCCTCCCGCCCGTTCATCACCGGCATATCCAAATCCAGCAGCACCAAATCGGGCCGCAACTGCTCGACCAGCTTGACCCCGCTCAGTCCGTCGGCCGCTTCGCCGATGACCTCGTAATCCGCTTCGTCCAATACCGACCTGATGCCGCGCCTGAACAGCGTGTGGTCGTTTATCAGGATGATGTTTCCGCTCATTCCAAAGTTCTTTCTTCTTTCGGCAGGGTCAGGCTGATTTTGGTGCCGACTCCCGCTTCGGACGCTATCTCCAACACCGCTCTGATGCGGCGGGCGCGTTCGGACATGATGTTCAGCCCGACATGGCCGTTTTCGGCAAAGTCGTTCAGGCCGCAGGTATCGAAACCGCAGCCGTCGTCTTCGATTTCCATTTTAAAGTCATCGCGGTTGTGGAAGGTGACCGTTACCCGCCGCGCCCGCGCGTGTTTGCGGATGTTCGACAGGCTTTCTTGCAGGATGAAGATGAACTGGAGCTGCTGCTCCGACGTCAGCACCGGCCCGTCGTCCAGCCAGCGGGTTTCCGCCTCTATCTGCGTCTGCTGTTTGAACCGCAACACCAGCCGCCCGACCGCTTCGTTAAATTCATTATGCGTGATTTTGGTACGGAAATTCAACAGCAGTTCGCGCACGTCGTCGTAGCATTCCTGCACGCCTTCTTTGATGAAACGCAGTTTTTCCGCCACTTTCGGTTCGGTGTGGCGCTGTGATTTTTCCAGTGCTTTTTCCAGCATCTGGATTTGCAGGTTGAGGAAGGTGAGGGTTTGGGCGATGCTGTCGTGCAGCCCCTGCGCAATCAGGTTGCGCTCTTGCAGGACGGCAAGCTGGCGGTTTTCCGTGCCCAGCCGGAAGTTGCTGACGGTTACGCCGAGCTGGCGGCACAGCGATTCGACCAGCGGAACGTCGGTGCGGTTGTCGGATTCGTTTTTGAAATAAAGCGTCATCAGCCCCAAATCCGCGCCGCCGCTGCTGATTTTGAACACGCGCAGGAAATGGTAGCCGGAACGGCTGCACAGGGCTTCGGGCACACGGTGTTCGGACGGCACGGTTTTATAAAAATTCACCGTCTGTCCGCTCTGCTGCGCCGCCGTGCCGCAACTGCATTCTTCCAGCCGGCGGCAAGCTTCGGCGTTTTGCAGTTCGTCGGGCAGGCCGCGGTGGGCGATCAGGTCCATGCGGCGGCGCTGGAAATCGATCAGGCGGATGCTGCCTGCGTCGGCGGGAACGATGTCCATCACTTTATCGAGAAAGCCCTCCGCCGCCTCTGCCGCGCTTTGCGAGCGGCTCAACAGGTCGCTGAAGGCATACAGTGTTTCGAGGGTGTAGTTTTTGGCGGCCAAATCGCGGGTTTTGTCGGCGACTTCCTGCTCCAGATTCTGATAGAGGTCGTGCAGCCGCGAACTCATTTGGTTGAAGCCTTTGTCCACTTCGGCAAACTCGGCCAGCTCGTCGGTCGGCACCTGCACGCCCAGCTTGCCGTCGTGTACGGCGTTCACGCCTTTTTGCAGGCGGCCCAGCGGCAGGATAATCCATGTGTAGAGCAACACCACCACAATCATCGAGCTGACCAAGACCAGCGCAAGCAGGATGAACTGGAACATCCTGAGCCGGTTGAGGTAGCGGTTGTTCACTTTTTCGATGGAACGGGTCAGCGTATCGATGATGTCGATAAACGGTGGTATCGAGGCCGTCTGAAAACTGCTCCGGCCTGCGGCGACGGCTTGAAACTGCGGCTTTATCCGCTGCCGCCACGTCCGTACCAGCCGCTGCATGTCCTGCCTGACTTGCGGATCGTTCGGCAGGAACAGCGGACGCGACGGCACGCCCGTATCCAAATCGTGCAGCGTTTTGTCAAATTCGCCGATATAGGCGGCGATTTCGCTTTCGGGCGCACCGCTTTCGAGCAGCAGGCTCAGGCGGTAGGTCTGCATCCGCAGGCTGCCTGTGTCGTTGATGGCCGCCGCGCCGCCTTCCAGCCGCCACGACAGCACCAGCGTCAGCACGATGGAGGCCACCGCCACAATCAGCCAGAGGACGGTCAGGAATTTCAGGCGCGAGGAAAGTCTTTTCGGAAGCATGGTTCGGGTTTGATATTTTTATAAAGGCCGTCTGAAAACGGGAAACGGTGTTTCAACACCTCACTTCGGCGTTGCGGCGTGCATAATACCACCAGTTTAGCAGCAGGCAGCAGAGGTAGAACAGGATGAAGCCGTAGAGCGCGCCGTTGACGCTGCCGGTAAGCGCGATGGACGTGCCGTAGCTTTTCGGGATGAAGAAACCGCCGTAGGCTGCGAACGCGCCGGTGAAGCCCGCAACCGCCGCCCCTTCTTTCGCCGCGTCCGCCAAGGCATGTTTCCCGTCGGACAATCCCTGCTCCGCCCGCCGCTGGTGCAGGGTCAGGAAAATTACGGGAATCTGCATGAAGGTCGAGCCGTTGCCGATGCCGCTCAGGGCAAACAGTATCATAAAGCAGGCGAAGAAACCCCAAAAGCTGCCCGACTGGGTTTCAGACGGCAGGAACGACAACACGCCGAACACCGCGGCAATCATGCCGATAAACACCCATTGGGTAATCTTGGCGCCGCTGCCCGTTTTGTCGGCAATCCAGCCGCCGAACGGCCGGGTCAGCGCGCCGATCAGCGGGCCGAGGAAGGCGTATTTCACCGGATTGACTGCGGGAAAGGCCGTCTGAATCAGCAGCGGGAAGCCTGCGGAAAAGCCGAGGAACGAGCCGAACGTGCCCAGATAGATGAAACACATTATCCAGTTGTGTTTGCGCTTGAAAATCACCGCCTGTTCGGCAAAACCGGCTTTGGCCGAAGCTAGGTCGTTCATGCCGAACCACGCCGCCAGCGACGAGGCAATGATGAACGGCACCCACACGAAACCGGCGTTTTGCAGCCAAATCTGCTTGGACGCGCCGCCTTCCGTCCAGGTTTGCGCCCCGCCGCCGAGCGCGCCGAACAGTCCGGCGGTAATCACCAGCGGCACGACGAACTGCGCCACCGATACGCCCAGATTGCCCAAACCCGCGTTCAGCCCCATCGCCGTGCCTTTTTCGGCCTTCGGAAAGAAGAAGCTGATGTTGGCCATGCTCGACGAAAAATTAGCGCCGCCCAAACCGCACAACAGCGCCAGCAGCAGCATGGTGCCGTAAGAGGTGTCGGGATTTTGGATGGCCATGCCCAGACCGACGGCGGGCAGCAGCAGGCTGGCGGTGGAAAACGCCGTCCAACGCCTGCCGCCGAACACGGGCACCATAAACGAATAGAACGCGCGGAAAGTCGCCCCCGACAACGCGGGTACGGCGGCCAGCCAGAAAAGCTGGTTGGGCGAGTAGTTGAAACCGATGCGCGGCAGGTGGATGACCGCCACGCTCCACACCTGCCAAACGGCAAACGCCAGCATCAGCGCGGGAATCGAAATCCACAAATTGCGCCGCGCCGTTTTTCTGCCGCCGTTCTGCCAAAATTCCGGATTCTCCGGCTGCCAGTCCTGAATCAGTCGCGACATCTTCCACCTCTTTTCTTCAAAATCTGTTGGTCGGTTGTTTTTCAGACGGCCTCCCGCAATGGAAAGGCCGTCTGAAAAGTTTTGTTTAACGGTTTAACGGTGCGCCGCCTTCGCTTTGAACGAGAAGTGCATCCAAACCAGCGAAAAGCAGACCGTGCCGTACAGCAGCATAAATGACGTCGTGCGCACGCCGGTCAGGTCCACCAGCATCCCGAACATAATCGGCAGCAGGAAGCCGCCCAGGCCGCCCGCCAGCCCGACGACGCCCGATACCGCGCCGATGTTGTGCGGATAGTCGTCGGCGACGAATTTGAACACCGAAGCCTTGCCGACCGCCATCGCAATACCGGCGGTAAACATCAGGACGGTAAACAGCACCACGTTCAGGCCGATGTGCATCGAAATGTCGCCGTCTTTGCCGTGGATGATGAAATCGGTTTGCGGATAGGAGAGCAGGAAGAAACATACCCACAGCACCCACATCACCGCCCAGGTAACGCGGTATGCGCCGAACCTGTCGGAAAGGTAGCCGCCGAACGCGCGCAGTACGCCGCCGGGCAGCGAAAAGCAGGCGGCCAGCAGTGCGGCGGTTTTCAGGTTCAGGCCGTATTCGTCGACGTAGTAGTGGGTCATCCACAACGCCAGCGCGACGTAGCCGCCGAACACCACCGAGTAATATTGGCTGTAACGCAGCACGCCAGGGTCTTTCAGCAGGGCGAGCTGCTCTTTCAGGCTGACCGAGGAGGAAACGAGGTGTTTCGGGTCATGGTAGCTGGTGAACCAAAACAGCAGCGCCGTACCCAGCATAATCGCCGCATAAACGGTCGGCACGAAATGCCATGTGCCGTAGGCAATCAGCGCGGGGGCGAGGAATTTGTTGACCGCGCTGCCGGCATTGCCCGCGCCGAACACCCCCATCGCCAATCCCTGCTGCTCTTTCGGAAACCAGCGCGCCACATAGGGCGTGCCCACCGAAAACGTGCCGCCGGCCAAGCCCATCATCAGGCCGATAAGCAGGAAGTGCCAGTAGGCGTAGGCGTAGCCCATCAGGAAGATGGCGGGCACGCTGACCATCATCAGCACGAACATCACAATCCGGCCGCCGTATTTGTCCGTCCAGATGCCCAGCGGCACGCGGATAAGCGAGCCGGAGAGCACCGGCAGCGCGGCCAGAATGCTGAACTGGGTTTCCGTCAGCCCCAATTCTTCTTTGACGGGGATGCCGACCACCGCCAGCATCATCCACACCATAAAGCACACGGTGAAAGACACCGTGCTGCTGATCAACACCGAATAACGTTTGTATTTTTCTGAGGCCATTTTGCCGCCTTTGCCTTTCTTTTTTTCTAACAATGGTTCGTTTCAGTTTTTCAGACGGCCCCAACCTCCGATATGGCCGGAAGGCCGTCTGAAACGCGTCGGGTTAACGCCTGCGCACAAGCTGCCATGCGCGGCCGATGTAGAAGACGCTGGCAAAGCCGCTCCACACATGCACCATGCGGGTAAACGGGAAGATGAAGAAGAAGGTCATGCCCATGAAGATGTGCATCTTGAAGAGGAAGTTGACGTCTTCCAGATACGAGGCCGCGCCGCCGCGTAAGGTAACGATGTGCTGCGCCCACTGCATCAGCTTTACCATTTCCTCGCCGTCGAGATGCCCCATGCTGACGAAGATGGTGGACAAGCCCAGCAGCAGCGTCATCAGCAGCCACACCAGCACCAGCTTGTCGCGCCATGTGCTGTTGACGCTGATGCGCTCGATTTTGAAGCGGCGGCGGATGAGGATAATCAGGCCGGCCAGCGCGGCCGAACCGAAAATGCCGCCCGCCGTCATGGCGGTAATCTGCTTGGCCTGATGGCTGACGCCGATAAATTCCCAAAACCACAGCGGGGTCAGCAGGCCGAACAGGTGGCCGAAAAACACGGCCAGCACGCCGACGTGGAACAATACGCTGCCCAGGCGCAACTGCCCGCGGTAAAGCAGCTCGCTGGAGTCGCTTTTCCATGTGTACTGCTCGCGGTCGAAACGCATCAGGCTGCCGAGGAAAAAGACGGCAAGGCAGATATAGGGGTAGATGCCGAAGAAAAACTGATTAAAGGTATTCATGTCGCGGTTCCTTTATTTAATGCCGGCCTTTGGGGTAAAACCGCACGGTCTGCACCGACGGTTTGAGCAGCGGCTCGATGCCCTGCCAGTCGGGGCCGAAGGTTTCCATCGCTTCGTCCATGTCGCGCACGGGCGGTTCGGTCAGGGGCTGCGGCGCAACGGGGCTGAGTGCCGCCGCAGCCTTCAACACCGCGGCATAGGGCGAACCGTAGCTTTGCAGGTTTTCGGCGATGTGGGCGATGACGTGCACCGCACCGCCCAACAGCTCCTGCGCGTCGGCGGGCGGAACATGCGATAAAAATTCCAGCAGCGCGGGCAGGTAGTCGGGCAGCTCGTCGTCGCCCAGCTCGAAACCGTAACGGCGGTATTCCTCCAGCAGGTCCACCATCGCGCTGCCGCGGTCGCGGTCTTCGCCGTAAACGTGCTCGAAGATATAGAGCGCGTGCCGGCGGTTGCGGTCGAACACCATGCAATTCGCGCAGGCTGTGCCGTTTCAGATGGTCCAGCAGCGCCTGCAAACCCGCGCGTTCCGCCGCCAGCTCCGGCCATTCGTCCAAGGCCGTCTGAAATTCGGGCAGCGCGTCGAGCATATCGGCTTCGGGATAACACAAGAGCGCGGAGAGCCATTTGTAAACCAAAGGGTTGGCAGCCATCAGCGGACTCCTTCCTCTTTGTTTTTCTCAATGTCTTTGCGGCGGTCGAAGAAAATGATGGGCGAAGCCTTGCGCTTGCCGAACAGGCTTTCCTGCGTGAGGCCGTCTGAACCGCCCGAACAGCCGTTGCCGAAGGAAAAGCCGCAGCTTGCCTTGTCTTCGAAACTGTTTTCCACCATTTCTTTATGGCTGGTCGGAATTACGAAGCGGTCTTCGTAGTTGGCGATAGCCATAATCTGATACATGTCTTCCACCATTTCGGGGGTGAGGCCGGTGCCGTCCAAGGATTGTTCCAGCGTTTCGCCGTGCACGGCCTGGCCGCGTTTGAAGCGGCGCATGGCAATCATGCGTTCCAGCGCTTCTTTAATCGGTTCGATTTTGCCGGCGGTCAGCAGGTTGGCCAGATAGCGCAGCGGGATACGCATTTCGTCCACGCTGGGAATGATGCCGTTTTCGCCCACCAGCCCGTTTTCGATGGCGGATTGGATCGGGGAGAGCGGCGGGATGTACCAAACCATCGGCAGCGTGCGGTATTCGGGATGCAGCGGGAAGGCGATTTTCCATTCCATCGCCATTTTGTAGACGGGCGATTTTTTCGCCGCATCGAGCCAGCTTTGGCTGATGCCCTGTTTCAGGGCTTCGCGCTGGATTTCGGGATCGTGCGGGTCGAGGAATACGCCCAGTTGCGCTTCATACAAGTCTTGCGGGTTTTCCACCGAAGCGGCTTCTTCGATTTTGTCGGCGTCATACAGCAGCACGCCCAGATAGCGGATGCGGCCGACGCAGGTTTCGGAGCAGACGGTCGGTTCGCCCGCTTCGATGCGCGGGTAGCAGAAAATACATTTTTCGGCTTTGCCGCTGACCCAGTTGTAGTAGATTTTTTTGTACGGGCAGCCGGAAACGCACATGCGCCAGCCGCGGCATTTGTCTTGGTCGATGAGCACGATGCCGTCGTCTTCGCGTTTGTAGATGCTGCCGGACGGGCAGGAGGCGACGCAGGTCGGGTTCAGGCAGTGTTCGCACAGGCGCGGCAGATACATCATGAAGGTCTGCTCGAACGCGCCCATCATTTCTTTCTGGATGCCCTCAAACAAGGTGTCTTTGGCGCGTTTTTCAAATTCGCCCGCCAAATCGTCTTCCCAGTTCGGCCCCCATTCGACTTTGTCCATTTTCTTGCCGGTGAGCACGGAAACCGGCCGCGCGGTGGGCGGGGTTTTCATTTTTGGGGCGTTTTGCAGGTGCTCGTAGTCGTAGGTGAACGGCTCGTAGTAGTCGTCTATCTGCGGCAGGTTGGGGTTGGCGAAGATGTTGGACAGGATTTTCAGACGGCCGCCCTGCTTGGGCACGAGCTTGCCGTTGGGTTTGCGCACCCAGCCGCCGTTCCATTTTTCCTGATCTTCCCAGTTTTTCGGGAAGCCGATGCCGGGCTTGGTCTCGACGTTGTTGAACCAGGCGTATTCCACGCCGTCGCGGCTCGTCCATACGTTTTTGCAGGTAACGGAGCAGGTGTGGCAGCCGATACATTTGTCCAAGTTCAGCACCATGCCGACTTGCGCTCTGATTTTCATGATGTGTTCCTTATGATTGGTCTGTTTTCAGACGGCCTTCAACGCGTCCGTGCCGTCTGAAAAACGGTTATGCTTTTTCGAATCCGGCTTTAGGGCTGATGACCGAAACCAAAATGCAGTCTTCCTTGCCGTTGTTGCGCGCGCCGTGGATTTGACGGTCACCGACCACCACGGACTCGCCGGCGCGGATGATGCGGCCGCTTTGCGCATCGTCCGCCAGCTCGGCTTCGCCCCGCAGCACAATCCAGATGTCCGCGCCGTGCGGGTGGCTGTGGGCGGGCAACATGGTTTGCGGCGGAATCTGCCACAGCACCATGTTGTCGTGTTGGTCTTGATACAGCACGGTGCGCACGGCTTCGGCGGGGTTTTCCTTCAAATAGTCGGCGAAACGGATAATCTGCGGGAGCTTCATGGTTTCGTTCCTCATATTCCGTTTTCAGACGGCCTTTTGAGACGGCAGGCCGTCTGAAAACACCTGCCTTATTCGGCGGGTTCGTCCATCCAGTCGATGTCCTTCATCTTGCGGACAATCACCCATTCGTCGCGGTTGGAGCCGACCGTGCCGTAATAGTTGAAGCTGTACGCCAGTTGCGCGTAGCCGCCTATCATGTGGGTCGGGTTCAATACCGCCTTGGTTACCGAATTGTGGATGCCGCCGCGTTTTTTGGTGGTTTCCGCCGCAGGCGTGTGCACCAGTTTTTCCTGCGCGTGGTACATCAGAATCATGGTTTCGGGAATGCGCTGGCTCACAATCACGCGGCAGGCAATCGAACCGTTGGTGTTGAACACTTCCACCCAGTCGTTATCCACCAACCCTGCTTTCTTGGCATCGGTTTCGGAAATCCACACGTGCGGGCCGCCGCGCGAAAGCGTGAGCATACGCAGGTTTTCCGAATAGGTACTGTGGATGCCCCATTTCTGGTGCGGCGTGAGGAAGTTGAGCGTGATTTCCGGATTGCCGTTGGGCATTTTGCCCAGCAGCTTCTTGGTGGTTTTGGTGTCCACCGCCGGACGGTACGCGCAGAAAGCCGCACCGAAATCACGCATCCATTTGTGGTCTTGGTAAAACTGCTGGCGGCCGGTGAGCGTGCGCCACGGAATCAGCTCGTGCACGTTGGTATAGCCTGCGGTGTAGCACACTTCTTCGCTCTCCACGCCCGACCAAATCGGCGAGGTAACAATCTTGCGCGGCTGGGCGACGATGTCGCGGAAGCGGATTTGCGTGTGCTCGCTGGCATTAATCAGGTGCGTATGGTCGCGGCCGGTGATTTTGCCCAGCGACTGCCAAGCTTTTTTCGAAACATGGCCGTTGGTTTCCGGCGCCAGCGTCAGAATCATCTCGGCCGCATCGATGGCGGTTTCGATTTTCGGCTGGCCTTTGCCTGCGCCTTCGGGCTGCACGCCGTTGAGTTTGCGCAGGTATTCCACTTCGTGCTTGGTATCCCACGCCATGCCTTTGCCGTTGTTGTTCACTTTTTCCAGCAAGGGGCCGACAGAGGTGAATTTCTCGTAAACCGCGCCGTAGTCGCGTTCCACCACGGTCATGGCCGGCATGGTTTTGCCCGGAATCGGCTCGCACTCGCCCAGCTTCCAGTCTTTCGGGTCGAACGGCTGGCCGAGTTCCTGCGGGCTGTCGTGCATCAGCGGCGTGAGCACGATGTCTTTGCGCACGCCCAGATAATCTTTGGCCAGCTCACTGAATTTTTTGGCCAGGCCTTTATAGATTTCCCAGTCGGACTTGCTCTGCCACAAAGGCTGCACCGCTTCGGTAAACGGATGGATGAACGGGTGCATGTCGGACGTGTTCAGATCGTGTTTTTCGTACCAAGTGGCGGTCGGGAAAATCACGTCGGCGTACAGGCAGGTGGTGTTCATGCGGAAATCCAGGAGCGTGAACAAATCCAGCTTGCCTTCCACGCCTTCCCGCTGCTTCACTTCGGCCGGTTTCAGGCAGTCGTCTTCGTCGCTCATCAGGCCGTTTTGCGTGCCGAGCAGGTATTTCAGGAAATATTCGTGGCCTTTGCCGGAAGAACCCAAAATGTTGGAACGCCAAATAAACATATTGCGCGGCCAGTTTTTCGGGTTTTCCGGATCGTCGCAGGACATTTCCAGCGTGCCTTCCTTCAAACCTTTCACCACATAATCCACCGGCGCCATGCCGGCCTTTTCGGCCGCATCGGTTATATCCAGCGGATTGGTTTCCAACTGCGGCGCGCTCGGCGTCCAACCCATGCGGGCGGCTTTGGCGTTGTAGTCGATCATGGTCAGGCGGCGCATATCGTCGCCGGCGTCGGACGTGAGCAGCTCGTCGGCGGACACGGTTTCGTGGCGGTACTGGCCGGTGTGGCCGTAGAAGAACGAGGTACCGGCCATCTGGCGCGCGGGGCGGTGCCAGTCGAGCGCGAAAGTCAGCGGCGCCCAGCCGGACTGCGGACGCAGTTTTTCCTGACCCACATAATGGCACCAGCCGCCGCCGGACTTGCCGATGGTGCCGCACATCATCAGCATGTTAATCAGGCCGCGATAGTTCATGTCCAGGTAATACCAGTGGTTCAGGCCGGCGCCGACGATAATCATCGAGCGGCCCTTGGTGTCGTGCGCGTTCTGGGCGAACTCGCGGGCTACCTGAATCACACGTTCGGGAGCAACGCCGGTGTGTTTTTCCTGCCATTTCGGCGTGTAGGGTTTGTCGTCAAAATAATCTTTGGCCACGTTCTCGTCGCCCAAGCCGTTGTCCACGCCGTATTGCGCCACCAGAAGGTCGAACACGGTGGCCACCAACTGGCTGCTGCCGTCGGCTAGGGTGATGCGTTTCACCGGCACTTTGCGGAAGGTTTTTTCTTCGTCGAATTCGCCGCCGAAGTAGTCGAAGCCGACACGCACCACGTCATCGGCGCACGTTTTCAGCGACAAGGCCGCCTGAACGTCTTGGTCATCCTGCGCCTTGGTTTCCAGATTCCACTTACCGCTGCCGTCCCAACGGAAGCCGATGGAGCCGTTGGGCAGCATCAGGCTGTCGGTTTTCTCGTTCCACGCCAGCACTTTCCAGTCGGGATTTTTCTCTTCGCCGAAATTGCCGCTCAACTGCGACGCGCGCAAGGTGTATTCGGGGCGGTAGCCTTTACCGTCTTCTTTCAGGCACACCAGCACCGGCATATCGGTCAGGCGGCGGCAGTAGTCTTGAAAATAGTCGGAAGGATTGTCGATGTGGAATTCTTTGAGGATAACGTGCCCCATCGCCATCGCCAGCGCGGCATCCGTGCCTTGGCGCGGCGAGAGCCAGATGTCGCTGAACTTGGCCATTTCGCCGAAATCGGACGACACGGCGACGGTTTTGGTGCCTTTGTAGCGCACTTCGGTGTAGAAATGGGCGTCGGGGGTGCGGGTCATCGGGATGTTGGAACCCCACACCAGAAGATAATTGGAGTTGTACCAGTCGGCAGATTCGGCCACGTCGGTCTGCTCACCCCAAGTTTGGGGCGAAGCAGGCGGCAGGTCGCAATACCAGTCGTAGAACGACAGCGGCACGCCGCCAATCAAACCAAGATAGCGCGCGCCGGAGGCATAGCTGACCATAGACATGGCGGGAATCGGCGAGAAGCCGATAACGCGGTCGGGGCCGTATTTCTTGATGGTGTAGCAGTTGGCCGCCGCCACCATTTCATAGGCTTCGTCCCAGTTGGAACGCACGAAGCCGCCCAAACCGCGTTGGGATTTGTAGGATTTGGAGCGCTCGGGGTCTTCCACAATCCATTGCCATGCTTCGATGGGGTCTTTGGTTTTGCGCGCTTCGCGCCACAGTTCGGCCAGCGCGCCGCGCATCATCGGATATTTGATGCGCTGGGCGGAATAGACGTACCAACTGTATGACGCGCCGCGCGGACAGCCGCGCGGTTCGTGGTTGGGCAGGTCGGGGCGGGTGCGCGGATAGTCGGTCTGCTGGGTTTCCCAGGTGATGATGCCGTTTTTAACGTAGATTTTCCACGAACACGAACCGGTACAGTTCACGCCGTGGGTGGAGCGGGCGATTTTGTCGTGCGACCAGCGGCTGCGGTAGGCGTTCTCCCACTTGCGGTCTTCTTCGGTCAATACGCCGTGGCCGTTGGCGAACGGTTCGTGCTTGTGCCTGAAAAATGTCAGGCGGTCTAAAAAATGACTCATGGCGGTGTCCTTGCATTGCTGCGGATTATTATGGTTTCAATATAAATGAGCCGATTGGCGAAAAACAGGGGCAGAACGTACGGCTCCGCCGTGCAAAACGGCGGTAGCGGCTACCTACTTTGTGAGGTAGCGGAAGGCCGCGCTCTTCGCCGAACGCCGCATACGGCAAGGCCGTCTGAATCACGATTCAGACGGCCTGTTTGCATTTCGGGAGACCACACGCATTAAATGGGGAGGATACCTACTTTGGTAGGTAATGCTAAAACGGTTTCGCAGCAGGCGGCGGCGGGATACCGGCCTGCGTCCCTGCTCCGGCCGGAGCGGAACCCCGCTTTTCCTACCCGTTTCGTTTTTCAGACGGCCTCATTCTTTTTTCCTTTTCGCCCGCGGATGCGCTTCGTCATATACGGCGGCCAGATGTTCCAAGTCCAGCTTGGTGTAAATCTGCGTGGTCGACAAATTGCTGTGCCCCAGCAATTCCTGTACCGCACGGATGTCGCGCGACGCCTGTAAAAGGTGGCTGGCGTAACTGTGCCGCAGCATGTGCGGCGAAAGGTGCTGCGCACTGCCCTGCTCCGCCGCCCACTGTTGCAGGCGTTTCTGAATCTGCCTCTGTCCCAGCCGTCGGCCGTTCTTGTTGGTAAACAGTGCGGCCTCGCCTTCTGCGGCGATCCGGTGCGGCAGGTAGTCCAGCAGCGCGTCTATACTCTTGCGCACCAGCGGCACGCGCCGCTGTTTGCCGCCCTTGCCCGTTACGCCCACCCAGCCTTCGTCGGGCAAAACATCGTGCAGGTTCAGGCTGCACACTTCGCTCAGGCGCAGGCCGCTGCCGTAAAGCAGTTCGAATACGGCGCGGTCGCGCAACGCCAGTGCGTCCTCGCCGCAACCTTGGTTCAACAGGTGGTTGAGCGGTTCCTGCTGAACGGCTTTGGGCAGGCGCTGCGGCGGCTTCGGCGCCTTGAGGTTGGCGGTCGGGTCGGCTGCCATCAGGCCTCTTTGTACCAGCCAGCCGCAATACTGCCGCCACACCGACAGTTTCCGCGCCATACTGCGTTCGCTCAAATTGCGTTGCGACAGTTTTTTCAAGGCGGCCAAAAAGTCGCCGCGCCCCACATCCGCCCCGTTTTCAGACGGCCTCAGCATTAAAAGCCGCTCAAGCTGCGACAGGTCGCGGCGGTAGGCTTCGACGGTGTGCGCCGATTTGCCCTCCTGCCGCAACGCGGTCAAATAATCGTCGAAATACCGGCAAAAATCCTGCTGCTGCATGTTTCAGACGGCCTCCAATACCGTTTTCAACGCCTGCGGCAGACGGCAGACCCGCTGCGCGGCATAATCGAAACACACCATCCCCGTCCGTACCCGTGCGACGGTTTTACCGTCCCGCACGCGTACCATATGATACAGCAGCACGAAACCGCCCTTGCCTGCTTCTTCCGCCCCCATCTCGATTTGCAGCGCGTCGCCGTGGTGCGCCTGCGCCAGATACTGTACCGCCGCATCCGCCATAATCAACCCCGCGCCGCCTGCGTCCAGTTCGGTAAAACCCAGCGCGGCCAGCCAGCGTACGCGCGTTTCATGGCACAAACGCAACACCGCGTCATTGGCAAGGTGCCCGCCGTAATTAATGTCGCCTATCTGCACGTCGATACGGGCGGTATACAGGATGGTTTCGGGCGTGGGGACATTAATCCGCAGCATGTTTTCTTCCTTATTCAGACAAATCGGTTTTCAGACGGCCTCAGAAGGCTTCCGGCCGCATCCCATTATCCACAATCACGCGTCGGGCGCCAATTTTTACCACCGCCGCGTTCGTTCAAATCCGTTCGAACGCGTTATCATTAATATATAAAATTAATGTAGCGTGTTGTAGTATTGAATGCCGAAAAATACTATAATAACCCGATAACCCACTTTTCCCATCCCAATCCAAGGAGATTTTCATGGCTCTCGTCTCTATGCGCCAACTGCTCGACCACGCGGCTGAAAACAGCTACGGTCTGCCCGCATTCAATGTTAACAATCTTGAACAGATGCGCGCCATTATGGAAGCCGCCAACCAGATTAACGCCCCCGTCATCGTGCAGGCCAGCGCAGGCGCACGCAAATATGCGGGGGCGCCGTTTTTACGCCACCTGATTCTGGCGGCCGTGGAAGAATTCCCGCACATTCCCGTCGTCATGCACCAAGACCACGGCGCATCGCCCGACGTATGCCAGCGCTCCATCCAATTGGGCTTCTCCTCCGTCATGATGGACGGCTCGCTGATGGAAGACGGCAAAACCCCGTCCACCTACGAATACAACGTCAACGCCACCCGTACCGTCGTTAATTTCTCCCACGCCTGCGGCGTATCCGTCGAAGGCGAAATCGGCGTATTGGGCAACCTCGAAACCGGCGAAGCAGGCGAAGAAGACGGCGTAGGCGCAGTCGGCAAACTCTCCCACGACCAAATGCTCACCAGCGTCGAAGATGCCGTGCGCTTCGTCAAAGACACCGGCGTGGACGCGCTGGCCATCGCCGTCGGCACCAGCCACGGCGCCTACAAATTCACCCGCCCGCCCACAGGCGAAGTGTTGCGCATCGACCGTATCAAAGAAATCCACCAAGCCCTGCCCAACACCCACATCGTCATGCACGGCTCCAGCTCCGTACCGCAGGAATGGCTGAAAGTGATTAACGAATACGGCGGCAATATCGGCGAAACCTACGGCGTCCCCGTGGAAGAAATCGTCGAAGGCATCAAACACGGCGTGCGCAAAGTCAACATCGACACCGACCTGCGCCTCGCCTCTACCGGCGCCATCCGCCGCTTTATGGCGGAAAACCCGTCCGAATTCGACCCGCGCAAATACCTCGGCAAAACCGTCGAAGCCATGAAGCAAATCTGTCTCGACCGCTACCTTGCATTCGGTTGCGAAGGTCAGGCAAGCAAAATCAAACCCGTTTCCCTTGAGAAAATGGCAACCCGCTACGCCAAAGGCGAGCTGAACCAGATCATCAACTGATTGCCGTTTTGCCGAAATAAATATTCAGGCCGTCTGAAAACCGAACTTTCCGTTTGGAAAACAGTTTTCAGACGGCCTCTGCCTTTCTACGACCGTGCCATTTTTATAAAGTATAGTGGGTTAAGTTTAAACCAGTACGGCGTTGCCTCGCCTTGTTCTGATTTAAACTTAACCCGCTATACTTGCCATCTCGAAATAGAATCAGTGCATTCGAGCGGCATTTTAACGTATTGAAACGGTATTTTTGCCTGATACGCCGCGATAATACCGAACAGCCACAATTCCTAGCCTAATTTGTTTTCCGATTAACACCCGTTAAACAACCTCAGGCCTAAGATACCACTTCCCTTTGCTTCAAGCGAGAAAGACATTACCATGAAACACCTCACCAAACTGACCTCCCTGATGGTACTTGCCGTCGGCCTCTGGCCGCCGCGCCGCTGGCCTCCGCCGAACCCGGACACGATGACGGTCCTCACCCCGAACACCAATCCCCGCACATGAAAAAACCGGTTCCGCGCCCTCCTGAAGCCCGCAAGCACAAAGCGGAGCCTCCCATGAAGAAAGCACCCAAACACGCAGCGAAAAAAATGCCGAAACATCATCATCACGGCCATTAATCCGGCCCCAGCCGCGCCACTAGGATAGTGCCAAACCGGTATGTTAAAAATATCGGTTTTACGGCCTTTGAATTTAAGTCGGAATTGCAGCAACGCAGCAAGCAGTCAGGTAATTACGAAACGATTGATATTCGGAAATCGTTTCAGCGGAAGCTCTTTGCCGATTTAGATATAAACGGTCGCACTATCCATTGCAAAAGGCCGTCTGAAATTTTTCAGACGGCCTTTCCATATCATGACCCAACTGCGCGGTTTTAACCTTTCTGCCAATCCGACATCAGCTCCTCTTCCTGTGCGGCAACAGTGTATTTCTCATCCGCCCACTCGCCCAAATCAATCAATTTGCAACGCTCGCTGCAAAACGGACGGTATTTGTTTTCTGGAATCCATGCCACGGGCTGTCGGCAGTTGGGACATTCTACAATTAAGATTTCAGTCATTTTACTCATTCCGACAAATCAAACACCAAACAGTACATCTGCCATTATCTTGCCAAACAGCCGGACAAACGGCAAAAAAGCGGTTTTCTCTTTCTCCATCAAACTGTTTTGACCGCATGTGAATAAAACCTATGCAAACGGCCGATTTTTGCCGCCAACTCGCCTGCCGAACCTTCGTTTACCACCACATCATCGGCATGAAGCAACCTATCCCTGCGGGAAATCTGAGTGCGGATAATACGGCGGATTTCGCTTTCATCCAAACCGCTGCGCTGTCGGACACGCCGAATTTGCACTTCCTCTGCAACATCGATAACCAGCACCCTACCCACCAAAGCTAGAAATTGCGGATTTTCAATCAACAAGGGTACATCAATAATCCCGTAAACCGCTTGCGGATATTGGTTCTGCTGAAAACGGATTTCCTCCAAAATCAGCGGAAACATCAGGCCTTCGAGTATTTCTTTGGACTGAGGCCGTCTGAAAACGAAATCACGCAGGACTTCCCTATCCAAACGGCCTTGCGTATCAAACACCTCATCCCCGAATGCACTGCGGATGGCAGGCAGTGCCTTGCCATTATCCGCAGTCAAATTCCGACTAATGGCATCCGCATCGATATGCGGTACGCCCAATCTAACAAATTCGGCAGCCGCCAGTGATTTGCCGCTGCCGATTCCTCCGGTCAACCCTATCCATACCGTCATATCAGAATCCCGATTTGGTCAGCCACCATCGAATAAGCTGGTTTACCGGCTCATTGGCCGTAAACACAACCCATCCGGCAATGGCAAGACTCGGGCCGAATGCGAACGGCTGGTTTCTGGCAACACGCATAATCAGCGCACCTACCAAGCCGACCAATGCCGACATAAAAACCAACACCGGCAGCGTTCCTACACCCAACCATGCGCCAAGTGCGGCCAGCAATTTGAAATCTCCGGCTCCCATACCTTGGATACCGCGGACCAAACGGTAAAACGAGTTCAGCAGCCACAAACTCATATATCCGCACACTGCGCCCAGTACGGCGGACTGAAGGGAAACAAATGCACCGTCAAAATTGAACAGTAATCCCAACCATATCAACGGCAAAGTAAGCTGATCCGGCAGGTATTGCGTGTCAATATCAATAAAGGTCAAAGCAATCAACACTGCCGTCAGAATCAAACCGCCCAACGTCGTCCAACTCCAGCCATACTGCCATGCAACGGCGGCAAACAATATTCCCGTCAGCAGTTCTACCAAAGGATAGCGGATGCTGATCGGTGTTTTACACGAACCACATTTACCGCCGAGCATCAGATAACTGACAATCGGGATATTCTGCCATGCCCTGACCGGAGCATGGCATTTCGGGCAACGGGAATCCGGCTTGAGCAGGTTAAACGGCTGCCGCTCCTCCTCTGTCAAGCCAAGCTGCAAATGTTCTTTTGCAAACTGCGTCCACCCTCGTTCCATCATCACCGGCGTACGGTAGATCACGACATTGAGAAAACTGCCAATGACCAGTCCCAACACGACGGCAAGCGGAACGGCAAACGGTGCCAGCGTATCCAACGACTCCAACATATCAACCGACCACGTTACCCAGATTAAAGAGCGGCAGATACATAGCCACCAGTAAAACCCCGATGGTCGAACCCAATACCACCATAATGACCGGCTCCATCAGCGAAGACAGTTGCGATACGGAGTTATCCACTTCCTCTTCATAAAATTCGGCTGCTTTATTCAGCATATCGTCCAAAGAACCTGATTCCTCACCGATTGCCGCCATTTGGATAATCATATTCGGAAACATTTCCGTACTTTGCATACTCGATGTCAACGACAAGCCCTGTGTAACTTTGGCCTGAATATCCTTGGTAGCTTCTTCGTAAAGAATATTGCCCGCAGCCCCTGCAACGGAATCCAACACCTCGACCAACGGCACGCCTGCCGCAAACAAAGTGGCCGTCGTACGCGACCAGCGTGCAATGGTTGCCTTTCTGACGATGGGACCGAAGATAGGAAGGCGCAGCATTATGCTGTCCACCCGTTTTTGGAATGCCGGGGATTTCTGGTGCAGTTTATAAAGGCCGAATCCTGCCAAGATAATGGCAACAATCATCACCCAACCGTATTTGACAAAGAATTTGGACATACTCATGACAATCTGCGTCAAACCCGGCAATTCCGCACCCATGCTGCTGTAAACCTCGCCGAATGCGGGTAATACGAACATCATCATGACGAAAATCAAAGCCACCGCCACCACCATAATGGCAATCGGATAAGTCAATGCGGTTTTAACTTTCTTTTTAATGGCTTGGGTTTTTTCCTTATAGACCGCCAGTTTGTCCAACAATCCTTCCAATACGCCGCCCGTTTCACCGGCAGAAACCAAATTGCAGTAAAAACGGTCGAAATATTTCGGATATTTAGAGAATGATTTACCCAATGCACTGCCCTGCTCCACATCTGCACGCACCTGCATCAGCATCTGCGTCATAGAAGGATTGGAATGGCCGCGCGCCACGATTTCAAAAGCCTGCATCAACGGCAACCCTGCTTTCATCATAGTCGCAAGCTGGCGGGTAAAGACAGTAATATCTTCCTGTGTGATGCGTTTCTTACGCGTTGATTTGACTTTGCTGACACGCAACGGACGAATACCCCTGCGCTGGAGCTTCTTGCGCGCTTCCTCTTCGTCTTTTGCAACCACCTCACCGCGCACGATTTGATCCGTGCTGAGGTTCCTACCTTCAAAAGTAAACCTTTTACCTTTGTTTTTGTTAGCGAATAAGCCTTTTGACTGCTCTGCTTGAGCCATAACTACCCCTTAGTTTTGTTTGTTATATTCAGACAATGCCGGAACGGATTCCCCTCCGTATCCGGCAGCTTTCGTTTCATCTTAATCGTTGGTATGCGCGGTTACTTCTTCGAGCGTGGTCAATCCCTGCATCACTTTCAGCAAACCGGCACGACGCAAATCAACCATGCCTTCTTTGTACGCCATATTCATAATATCTACTTCAGTACCGTTATTCATGATAACCCGCTGCATTTCTTCGGTAACCGGCATCATTTCATATACCCCGGCACGGCCTTTGTACCCCTTGCCCCTGCAACTGTCGCAGCCTACGGCACGGTACATCGTCCAATCCTTAGCCAAGTCTTCTTTGGTAAACCCCGCTTTAAGCAAGGCCGGTTCGGGAGGCCGCTCCATCGGCGTTTTGCACTTCGGACACAAACGGCGCAACAGACGTTGGGCGATTATCAGGCTGACGGAACTGGCGATATTGAACGGTGCGACACCCATGTTCAGCATACGCGACAAAGTCGCCGGAGCATTATTAGTATGCAGCGTCGAAAACACCATATGTCCTGTCTGTGCCGCTTTAATCGCAATATCGGCTGTTTCCAAATCACGAATCTCGCCCACCATGATGATGTCTGGGTCTTGGCGCAGGAACGATTTTAGCGCGGCAGCAAAAGTCAGGCCCTGTTTATCGTTGACGTTAACCTGATTGATACCCGGCAAATTAATCTCGGCCGGGTCTTCGGCGGTAGAAATATTAACGTCTTCTGTATTCAGGATATTCAGACTGGTATAAAGCGTTACCGTTTTACCCGATCCCGTCGGACCGGTAACCAACACCATACCGTACGGGCGGTGAATGGCTTCAAGCAACATCTCTTTTTGAAACGGCTCAAAACCGAGTTGATCGATATTCAGCGAAGCCGCATCCGAATTCAAGATACGCATCACCACTTTTTCGCCGAACAGAGTGGGCAGCGTGCTGACACGGAAATCAATCGGACGTCCGTGTTTATGGAAGGCAATCTGGATACGTCCGTCCTGCGGGACACGTTTTTCCGAAATATCCAATCGCGCCATAACTTTGATACGCGAAGCCAACTGCCCGCGTACAGCAACCGGCGGCTGCACTACTTCGCGCAACTGTCCGTCCACACGAAACCGGACGCGCGCCATTTGCTCATAAAACTCAAAGTGGATATCCGATGCACCCGCATTAAGCGCATCCGATAAGGTTTTATGAATAAAGCGCGGAATCGGGCCGTCTTCTGCTTCTTCATTGTCTATATACAGTGCTTGTGCGGGTTGGGCTGCCTCTTGTTCCTGACTGATTTCCTTTAAAATGGAAGTCGAACGCTGCCCCAACCATTCGAGAAGCGAACTCAACTGGTCATCCGGCACGACAACCAAGTCGACCGATGCGCCCGAAGCGAAGGCCACTTTTTGAAAACTCTGGATCTGTGTAGGATCGGATACCGCCAGATAGACCTTGCGGCCGCGGCGGAAAATGGGGATGCAGCGGTTTTGCACCATCTGCTCTTCACTCAGAACATCCGTCAGGATGTTGCTGCGCGGGTAATGGCGCAAATCCAGCAGCGGATAACTGAAAACCCGAGCGACCAATTCGCCCAATGATTTCGGAGTAATGACGCCGTCTGAAAACAGCATCGGCAATATTTCTTTATTGGCTTTCAAGGCACTATTGTAATGCTCGGCCTGACTGTTAGTAATCTTTTGGCTCTGCACCAAAACACGCAATAACCCGACACTCATTTTATTTAACCTATCCGTTTCTTGTGCAATTCTTCGACTGTATATCCGGCAACGAAAAACTGTTGAACAACTTATTATTAATTATCCGGCATCGCCTGCTCTTTATCCGTCCAGCCCGTAAAAGTCCCTTTGACTGCTCAGGATGCAGAAGATGCCGTCTGAAAATTTCCGTGATTAATTTGCTATCTGACTATTATAAAACAAGCCACGGAGTCGTTACACTAACTTATGAAGTTCTATCGACAAATAGAAACTATTTCACAACAGATAAAAAAAATAACCGCATAAAGCGGTTGGTTGGTGGCCAGAGGCGGGATCGAACCGCCGACACACGGATTTTCAATCCGTTGCTCTACCAACTGAGCTATCTGGCCTTTTATTGTTGCGTTGAGAAAGGCATATTAAACCAAAAACACCCGTTTTACGCAAGTCTTCCGGCACCGTTATTTCCTGACAAACGATTAACCGTTTGTTTTGAATCGGATTAAACTCAAGCCGGTTGATTACAAAAAACGATACCGCCCAATATCTGCGGGCAATGCCGATTCAAATCCCGTTTTACCCCTCGCGTTTTGGGCTAAAATACCCCCTCTTTTTTCTTAAAGACCGAAATCCGTATGCTGTATCATTTTTTAAAAAACATGCTGGACATTCTGCGCCTGCGTTACAAACATCCGGCCGAATACACATATCCGCTACCGGTTATCCTCGCCGTATTGTTGCTGCTGGGCACGATAAATGCTGCGGCGATGTCGGCATTGTTCGGTAAAGATGCCGCTGCCGTCGTTTTCTCTATTCTGCTGACCGCGGTCAAATGGCTGATTCTCAGCCGTACTATGAGTGCCGTTTTATACTATTACGGCGCATCGCGCCTGCCGCTTCAGGGATTTACGCTGGCCTCGGAAGCCCTGAATATTCCAATGCTGCTCGTTTTGTATGTCCCGCAATTAAGCCCTCTTGGTCTGCTTTGGCAAATATGGGCCTTTTGGACGCAGGCAATCGGTTATATGAAGATGGGTAATGTGGCAGGCTGGAAAGTTGCCGTCGGCTATATTGCCTATTTCATCTGCACGTTGATTGCGGGTTCTGCACTGCTGATGCTTTTCACACATTTAGGCTGGATGAATGAAGAAATGCTGCGGCACCAGCTTCAAACTATTTTGCAGCAGCAAAAATAACTGTGAGGCCGTCTGAAAATTTCCAACCGCCCTCTGTTTTTCAGACGGCCTCTGTATCCGAACAAACGTGCCCAAAAACAAACACCGCACGGTTTTTACCGTGCGGTGTTTGTTTATCTGAAGGTTTCAGACGGCCTTACATCATGCCGCCCATACCACCCATGCCGCCCATATCAGGCATAGCAGGTTTTTCTTCAGGGATTTCGGCAATCATGCAGTCGGTTGTCAGCATCAGGCCGGCGATAGACGCGGCGTGTTGCAGCGCGGAACGGGTTACTTTGGCGGGGTCGAGTACGCCCATTTCAATCATGTCGCCGTATTCACCGGAGCCTGCGTTGTAACCGTAGTTGCCTTTGCCTTCCAGCACTTTGTTCACCACTACGCTAGGCTCGCCGCCTGCGTTGGCAACGATTTGGCGCAGCGGAGACTCAACGGCGCGCAAGACGATTTGTACGCCTGCGTCTTGGTCAGCATTGCCGGTGTGCAGGTTTTCCAAAGCGGCACGGGCGCGCAACAGGGCTACGCCGCCGCCTGCAACCACGCCTTCTTCAACGGCTGCGCGGGTAGCGTGCAGCGCGTCTTCCACGCGGTCTTTTTTCTCTTTCATTTCGACTTCGGTAGCGGCACCGACTTTAATCACTGCTACGCCGCCTGCCAGTTTGGCAACGCGCTCTTGCAGTTTTTCTTTGTCGTAATCGCTGGTTGCGGTTTC
This sequence comes from Neisseria oralis, assembly GCF_045062685.1. NCBI lineage: Bacteria > Pseudomonadati > Pseudomonadota > Betaproteobacteria > Neisseriales > Neisseriaceae > Neisseria > Neisseria oralis. The sequence continues at coordinate 71,864 of NZ_JBJGEB010000003.1, read as the reverse complement.
GATTTGTTGGCGGATTTCGGCAACACGCGCTTCGATTTGGGCAGCGTCGCCGAAGCCGTCGATGATGGTGGTGTTTTCTTTACCGATTTCGATGCGTTTGGCTTGACCCAAGTCTTCCAGAGTGGCTTTTTCCAAAGACAGGCCGACTTCTTCGGCAATCACGGTACCGCCGGTCAGAATGGCGATGTCTTGCAGCATGGCTTTGCGGCGGTCGCCGAAGCCAGGGGCTTTAACGGCAACGGTTTTCAGGATGCCGCGGATATTGTTCACGACCAAAGTCGCCAAGGCTTCGCCTTCTACGTCTTCAGCGATAATCAACAGCGGACGGCTGGCTTTTGCCACTTGTTCCAAAACAGGCAGCAGGTCGCGGATGTTGCTGATTTTTTTGTCAAACAGCAAAACGAACGGATTGTCCAGCGCAGCGATTTGTTTTTCCGCGTCGCTGATGAAGTAAGGGGACAGGTAGCCGCGGTCGAACTGCATACCTTCTACGACATCCAATTCGTTTTCCAAAGATTTGCCGTCTTCAACGGTAATCACGCCTTCTTTACCGACTTTTTCCATCGCTTCGGCAATAATCGCGCCGACTTGTTCGTCGGAGTTGGCGGAAATCGAGCCGACTTGGGCGATTTCTTTGGAAGTATCGCAAGGTTTGGCGATGTTTTTCAGCTCTTCAACCAAAGCGGCGACTGCTTTGTCGATACCGCGTTTCAGGTCGGTCGGGTTCATGCCGGCGGTAACGTATTTCATGCCTTCGGCAACGATGGCTTGCGCCAGTACGGTGGCGGTGGTGGTACCGTCGCCCGCTACGTCGTTGGTTTTGGACGCAACTTCTTTCACCATTTGCGCGCCCATGTTTTCGAATTTGTCTTTCAGTTCGATTTCTTTGGCGACGGTAACGCCGTCTTTGGTGATGTGCGGGCCGCCGAAGGAGCGGTCAAGCACTACGTTGCGGCCTTTCGGACCCAAGGTTACGCGGACGGCGTTTGCCAGAGTGTTCACGCCGTTTACCATTTTTTGGCGGACTTCGTTACCGAACTGTACATCTTTTGCTGCCATGTTTTGATTCTCCAAAATTGTTTGATACTGTCTGAGGCCGTCTGAAAGCGTTGTATGCCTTTTTCAGACGGCCTGTCGTCTGAATATGCGGATGTTTATTATTCCACAATGCCGAAAATATCTTCTTCGCGCATCACCAACAGCTCTTCGCCGTCGGCTTTTACGGTTTGGCCGCTGTATTTGCCGAAGATGATTTTGTCGCCGACTTTAACATCCAGCGGACGGCGGTTGCCGTCTTTACCGATTTTGCCTGCACCCACGGCGATAACTTCGCCCATGTCGGGTTTTTCGGCGGCACTGCCGGGCAGGACGATGCCTGATGCAGTTTTCTCTTCAGCTTCCAAGCGTTTAACGACGACGCGGTCGTGTAAAGGACGGATGGTCATGTGTGTACTCCGATAAAATAATAAAAACAATTGCTTGATCGACAAGCACGGTTAAAATTAAAGCGCAGCCGCCCGCGACTGCCGCATGGGGGCCGCGCCGCGATGCAAAGCAAAATTAGGGTGAGTACGACAAATTCAAGCCCCCGAATAACCCGTCCGCCGCAATTTTTTTATTTCTGCGGCGGACGGGTTTGTTTTCTTGTTTTCAGACGGCCTAAGCAATCACGCCCAGCGTCTTCAACCCTTGGAACACGCCGTCTTCGTCCACGCTCGGGCAGATATAGTCCGCCACGGCTTTGGCAGCGGCATCACCGTTGTCCATTGCCACGCCGAACCCGACGGTTTGCAGCATTTCCACGTCGTTCGGCCCGTCACCGAAGGCCATAACGTCCTTCATGTCTATACCCAGTTCCGCCACAGCACGGGCAATGCCGCACGCTTTCGAACCGTCGGCGCGGAGCATATCCACCGCGTTTTGATGCCAGCGCACGGTTTTCAACCCTGCGGCGGCGATTTTGTCCGCCAGTTCCGCATCGCGCGCGGTTTGAAAAAAAGCCAGCATCTGGTAAACGGGCTTTTTGCGGAAGTATTCCCGATCGGTCAAAAATTCGGGCAGGATGTGCTGTAATGTTTCCACCGCCCATTCGGTTGCTTCGGATACGGCTATTTCATTATTGTTCACAAAGGCATAGGCAATGCCTTTACTGTCGAAAAAAGCGGCCATGTCCGCCATTTCGGTTTCGGTCATCGGATACGCCTGCAAGGCTTTGCCGCGGAACTCGGTGTACTGGCCGTTGATGGTTACGAGCATGTCGATGCCGGTTTCGTCAATCAGGCGCCGTACTTTGGCGGGCACGGCGGCCGGCGGCCGACCGGTGGCAATCGCCGTCAGTATGCCGCGCCGCTTCAACGCCCTCATGGCTTCGCCTATGGACGGACGCAGCGTATCGGTGTATTTGCGGTAAATGGTGTCGTCGATGTCGAAAAAGACGATTTTTGGGTTTTGCATAATGCGACTCGCTTTGTTTGGGATTTTTCAGACGGCCTATTGTACTGGATATACGCGGCGGCGTTGACCGCCTTGTCCTCCCGTTCTGTTCTAAATCAATAAGCCTGCGGACGGACGGCAGGATTTTTCAGACGGCCTTTTCATTGCTAAAATACCGCCTGCAAACCAACCAGCCGAGAACAACATGCCGTATTTCGCATCCGAACCCGCCCTGCCCTATTCCCAGCAAAATCAAACCGCCGTGCTGCTGCTCAACCTCGGCACGCCCGACGCTCCGACAACGGAGGCGGTGCGGGCGTTTCTAAAGGACTTTTTGTCCGACCCGCGCGTGGTGGAACTGCCGCGATGGTTATGGCAGCCGATATTGCGCTGCGCGATTTTGCCGTTCCGCCCAAAAAAAAGCGCGCACGGATACGCCAAAATCTGGCTTGACGAAGGCTCGCCGCTGGCACTCTACACCGAGCGGTTGTCCCAAGCGCTGGGAGATAAGTTGCACGGTATAACCGTACGCCATGCGATGACTTACGGCAAACCGGCCGTATCCGACGTATTGAGCGAGCTGAAAGCGCAGGGCGTGGGAAAAATTTTGGCGATACCGCTTTATCCGCAATATGCGGCATCCAGTACGGGGGCGGCTTTGGACAAAATATTCGCCGTATTGGCGCAACAACGCAACCAGATGAGCGTGCGCACCGTGTCCCGCTTTTACGACGATGCAGGCTATATCGGTGCGATGAAACAGCATATTCAGGCCTATTGGGCGGAACACGGACGCGGGGAAAAGCTGCTGCTAAGTTTCCACGGTATTCCGCAGAAAAACCATGACGACGGCGACCCTTATGCCGACGAATGCCGCCGCACGGCACAACTGCTTGCCGAGGCGCTGTCTTTGGGTGAAAAAGACTATATCGTTTCCTTTCAGAGCAGGTTCGGACGGTCGAAATGGGTGGAACCGTCCACGCAAGACCTGCTTGAAAACCTGCCGTCTCAAGGCGTTGCCAAACTCGATGTATTCTGCCCGGGCTTTATATCGGACTGTTTGGAAACGCTGGAAGAAATCGCCTTGGTCGGACGCGAGCAATTTCATGCCGCCGGCGGAAAGCAATACCAATACATCCCTTGCCTGAACGCCGACGCCGTCTGGCTGGAAGCGCTGGCGGATTTAGCAAGGCGCAACCTTGCCGGATGGGTTTGACCCGAATGCGAAAGGCCGTCTGAAAACCTGTTTCAGACGGCCTTTCCTCAACATTCTGTTATTTGGAAGCGTCGGTCAGATTCTGCACTGCGCCTGCAACTGAGGCGGTAATGCCCGACATACCGATTAACGAGGCCGTAGCCAGTTTCATCATGCCTTTCATTTCTGTCTCACTTTCTTTCATACCGCCGTCTCACCATTGACACGGCCAAACACGCTGCTTATTGCCGGGCAGCATCCATATTTTGCACCACTTGGGTCGCGGAAGCGGCAACGCCCGACATGCCGATTAAGGCAGAGGCGGCCAATTTCATCATTTCTTTCATTTTCGGTCCCTTCATCGTAATCAATAAAGTACATTAATGTTTTTCTTCTTGCCCCGCTTCGCGGGTTTTTCATACCGTCAAATCAGTTTTTGCTTTTGTCGGCATCAGCCATATTGCGTGCAACAACAGAAGAAGCGGCGGCGCCCACACCGGACATACCGATTAAAGAAGCGGCGGCAATTTTCATCAAATGTTTCATGGTCATTTCCTTTCAAAAATTTCTGATTTTTATGTTGTCAAATAACATATCTGACAAATATCTTTTCCAATTAACGCATTGCATTTCCTTTTGCGTTGTCGGCGATGTTCATCATACCGACTTAAGCGTTAAAAAATACCATTTTTCAGTTAATTTAATATACCATAAAAATACATACTTTAAGTATAAATATATTTTATATAATTATTGTAAATGACACCGATGGTTGGCATCATGACACCGATGTCCCGATTACATTCAAACTACAAAACACGGAATCCAAACAGCCAAAAGGCTGAAAAAACTGTTGTATTTTTCACCATCATCTCTCCTAAAAATATTTTCTCTTTATTTTTCAATCAATTAAAAATACAAAAAAGACACAATCCACATACCGATTTAGTCTGAAACTATTGGATTCATTGTCTGATTAGGTAAAACAAAGGCAGAAAAATGAGAAACAGATAAAACAGCTCTCGTTTCCGACTAATGCGGACAAACAAATAAGGCCGTCTGAAATTGTTTTTCAGACGGCCTAAACTTCATTATTGCAATTACCGGTCATAAGAAACCTGCAAATCCATGATCCCCGTCTGTCCAAAGGACAAATTTGCCTTGACCTCGGCAAGATTGGCGCAAATCCGCTGTGTAACCGCTTCTGCCTCAATCTGATGTTTCTCATCGATGCCTGCGGGCGTCATCCCGAAGATTGCCGTATCAAGCAGGCGCTCGGCATGGATGCCCCGGCGGTATACATGCCGAACGGCGGCATCTTCCGTCCCGAACAGAGTCCCGACCACACTGCTGCGGGTCAGTGCGATACCGAGTGCGGCATCCTCGCCGCCGAATTTCCTGAACAACCCGTCTTGAGGAAATCCGCCGCAAGCCAGTAAAACGGAACGGCGGAACACCGTATTGCCGCCGACCGTCATTTCCAGACGCCGCCACGCTTCGGCGAAACCTGCGTGCCGCGTATAGCGTTCGGGAAAACCGACGGGACGCAGTTTCAACCGCACCAAACCAAGATAATAAAAATTACACAACGCCATGTATGCGGCGGTCAGCACATCGGATTCATAGGCATCGTCCGCATCCAAAAATGCGACGAAATCCGCCGTGCTCTGCAATGCGCCCCAGTTGCGGGCCTTTGCCGCCCCGCCGTTTTCCGCCAAAAATTCGCAGCGGATTGCCGGATATTGCGCGGCAAGCTCCGTCATTATTTCCTGCGTACCGTCCTGCGACGCATCGTCAACCAGCCAGACGGTTCGGACTTTCTGTTGCTTCAGCGCGCTTTCAGCGGCAGCACGCAAAGTTTCGGCAGCGTTGTAACACGGGATAACGACATCTAACGACGGATTCATACCTGCTCCTAGCGGAAATATATAGTTAGGCGGCGGAAGGGCCAATAAAAAAGGATATACCTGTATAAAGTATATCCTCTTTTCCGGTTCAAGCCGTTTTCAGACGGCCTATACGACGACCTCTTCTTTTTTCTTCTGTTGCTTGGCAATGTTCTCGCGGTTCAGACCGAACATCAGCAGCAGCGGGCTGGCCACCAGCACTGAAGAATAGATGCCGAAAACAATACCGATGGTCAACGCCATAGAAAAACCGTGCAGTGCGGCGCCGCCGAAAACCAGCATCGACAGTACCATCGCTTCGGTCGAACCGTGCGTAATCACGGTACGGCTCATGGTCGAAGTAATCGCATTGTCAATCACCTGCGGTACGGTATGGTTGCGCATCGCGGGTTTGCGGAAGTTTTCACGGATACGGTCGAACACCACCACCGATTCGTTCACCGAATAACCCAGCACCGCCAGAATACCCGCCAACACGGTCAGCGAAAACTCCCATTGAAACAGTGCGAAACAGCCCAAAATAATTACGATGTCGTGCATATTGGCGATAATGGCGGATACGGCGAAACGCCATTCAAACCGCATCGACAGATAGACGATGATACCCGCCACCACCATACCCAACGCCATCAGGCCGTTGGTAACCAATTCATCGCCGACCTGCGGGCCGATAAATTCGACTTGGCGCAGGGTAACGTCGGGATTATCCTGTTTCAGCAGGTTCATCACATCATTGGAAAGCTGGGCTGAAGTAACGCCTTCCTTATTAGGCAGACGGATCATGATGTGTTTGTTCGTACCCAAAGCCTGAACCTGCACATCGCCCATCTTCAGCGTCTCCAGCTTCTCACGGGTTTTGTTGACATCCGCTCCCTGGCGGTACTGAACTTCCATCACCGTGCCGCCGGTAAATTCAACCGAAAAATTCAGGCCTTTAGTTACTAGGAAAAATACGGCGGCGATAAACGTAACCAACGAAATAAACGTGGTCAGTTTACCGTAGCTCATAAACGGAATGTCGCGTTTGATTCTGAATAATTCCATTGTTTACTCCTTACCTGCTTTCTGCCCGGAGGCGGCCGTTTCAGGCTTCCACACCGTGCCGATGGAGATAGTTTGAAGTTTGCGGCGGCGGCCGTACCACAGATTGACCAGCGCACGTGATACCACCACTGAAGAATACATCGAGGTAACGATGCCCAGACAGTGCACCACGGCAAATCCGCGCACGGGGCCGGAACCGAAAATCAACAGCGCGATACCGGCAATCAACGAAGTCAGGTTAGAGTCAACGATGGTTGACCAAGCATGTTGATAACCCAGATTAATCGCTTGCTGCGGCGGCACGCCGGCACGTAATTCTTCACGGATACGCTCGTTAATCAACACGTTGGAGTCAATCGCCATACCCAGCGTCAATGCCAGTGCGGCAATGCCCGGAAGCGTCAATGTCGCCTGCAACGCCGACAGGATGGCTATCAGGAACAAAATATTGGCGGTCAGCGCAATAGTCGAAAACACACCCATCATGCGGTAGTAAACCACCATGAACACGGCGACGACGGCAAAACCCCACAGTGTGGAATCAAAGCCTTTTTGAATGTTTTCTTTCCCCAGCGACGGGCCGATGGTGCGTTCTTCCACAATCTCCATCGGTGCAGCCAACGAACCGGCCCGCAGCAGCAGCGAAGTGTCGTTGGCTTCCGCCGTAGTCATGCTGCCGGAAATCTGAACGCGGCCTCCGGTAATGGCGGAACGGATAACCGGCGCGGTAACGACTTCGGATTTTCCTTGGTCAATCAGTACCATCGCCATACGTTTGCCGACGTTGGCGGCAGTCAGTTCTCCGAAAATCGTACCGCCGGAACCGTCTAGGTTGATGCTGACCGCAGGCGATCCCATTTCATCAAAACTCGGCTGGGCGTCGTTGATGTTGTCGCCGGTCAGTTCGACCTGCTTGCTGACCAAGGTCGGCGCGGGATTCTCACCCGCGCTGTACAACAGCTCGTATCCGCTCGGGACATTGCCGCCCAATGCGGCCTGCACTTTGGCCGGATCGTCTTCCACCATGCGTACTTCCAAGGTGGCGGTACGGCCGATGATGTCTTTCGCTTTGGCAGTATCCTGAACGCCCGGAAGCTGCACGACGATACGGTCGATACCGGATTGCTGGATGACCGGTTCGGCCACGCCCAATTCGTTAACACGGTTGTGCAGTGTGGTGATGTTTTGTTTTACCGCATCCGAACGCACTTTTTGCATGGCATCTTCAGAAAGCGAAAGAATCAGATTGGAACCGTCGGCCTCCAGTTTTGCCTCCACAAACAGTTTTTGCAGTTCGGGTATGGCTTTCTGCACATCCGAGGCATCTTGAAACGGTACGATCAAACCGTTTTCCGCCTGACGGATGGTACCGAAACGGATTTTACGGCGGCGCAGTTCGCGGCGGATGTCGCCGGAGTAGCGTTCAAAGGTTTTCTGCATCGCGGCTTTCATATCCACCTGCATAGTGAAGTGCACGCCGCCGCGCAAGTCCAAACCCAAGAACATCGGATTGGCATTGATTTTCGCCATCCATTCCGGGCTGTCGGCCAAAAGGTTCAAAGCGGTAATGTAACCTTCGCCCAAAGTGTTTTCGATGACGTCCCGCCCTTTGAGTTGGGTTTCCGCATCTTTGAAACGCACTTTCAAAGAATTATCGACTACGAACATTCCGTCTGTCGGAATGTTTGCCGCTTTCAGTGCGGCGGCTACTTTGGCCTCGGTTTGGGAATTGATGATGATAGACTGCCGGTTGGTCGATACCTGCACGGCCGGCGTTTCGCCGAAAAGGTTGGGCAGCGAGTAAATCACGGCCAAAACCACCGTAAACGCAATCAGCAGGTATTTCCATAAGGGATAACGGTTCATGGCAAAACCTTCGGTTTTTGAAAGACAAACAGCCGCAACCCGATTCGGTGCGGCTTTTCGGTTAAATCAGCTTATTCTGTTTTGGCGGCAATCGCATTGCGCTCGACTTCTACATCCACGCCGCGACCGATTTCGACGGTAAAAAACTGCTCGCCCACTTTGGTAATTTTGCCTTTGAAGCCGGCGGTCAACAGCACTTTGTCGCCTACCTTCAAATCCGCCAGCATTGCCTGATGCGCTTTAAACTTTTTCTGCTGCGGGCGCATAATCAGGAAGTAAAACACCACCATAATCAATATCAGCGGTGCAAATTGCGTCAACATACTGCCTTGTTCCATATCGGTTCTTTCTGCTTTGAAGTTATAGTATGGGAATCGGGAAACTGCCTGCCGTGAAAATTTCATTTGGTGCAGGCTTAAAATTAGGCTATTCTAAAGGCCGTCTGAAAAATTTCCAAGTATTTCCGTATTTATTAACCATATTTATCAGTCAGACCGTCTGAAACGGCCGCTTCCCGCCTTCTCCATGAAAAACCTTATCCGCCGCCTGCGCATCATCTTGCGCCGCATCTTGGGCGTCAGGGCCCGCACTGTTTGGATTTCACATCCGATGTTCCTGCGGCACGAACCCGGCGGCACCCACCCCGAATCGCCGCAGCGCATCACTGCCATCCTGGAAGAACTCAAACGCCGGAAAATCTGGCGCCGCCTGCAAGCGGCGGAAGCAGAGGAAGTCAGCGATGCGCAGCTTGCGCTGGTACATCCGCGCAGATACCTGCGTTTCCTTGAATCGGTGCAGCCGCAGGAAGGTAAAATCTACCGCCTCGACGACGATACCGTAATCAGCAACCGCTCTCTTGAGGCCGCCCGTTTCGCTGCCGGTGCGGTTATCAAGGCGGTCAATATGGTGATGGACAAAAAAGCCTGCCACGCTTTCTGCGCCGTCCGCCCACCCGGCCACCACGCCCAAAGTTCCCAAGCGGGCGGCTTCTGCCTGCTCAACAACGTCGCCGTCGGCGCCATGCACGCCATTGCCGAATACCGCTTGCAGCGTATCGCCATCATTGATTTCGACGTCCACTACGGCGACGGAACCGCAGAAATTTTTAAAGACGACCCGCGCATCCTGTTTTTCAATGCGTTCGAAACCGATCTGTTCCCGTTTCCTGATTTGGGCAACGGCATAACCGGCAGCACCAACATGCTGCACACCCCTTTCGCCGCCGGTACGGACAGCCCTACCTTCCGCGACACCATACGCAAACAGTGGCTGCCCCGCCTTGCCGCCTTCAAACCCGAGCTGGTATTGCTTTGCGCAGGTTTCGACGCACACCGCGACGATGAAACGGGCCGTCTGAAACTGCACGAAGCCGACTTCGCATGGCTGACGCACAAAATCGTTCAGACGGCCTCAAGCTGCAAAGGGAAAATCGTTTCCGCGCTGGAAGGCGGATATACCTTGGATTCGCTGGCAAAATCCGCCGCCGAACATATCCATGTGCTGGTCGGCATGAAAAAATCGGATGCCGCGGTACAGTATGACTACTTCCTAAAAAACGACGGTCGCAAAAAAATTCTTAACAAGTTATCGATAAGGCCGTCTGAAAAAACCGGAAACACTTCGAAATCTCCTTGACCGAGGCAACTTGATTTTGCCGCAACCGTTTATCCGGCTCCCGATATATTGTAGAATAAAGACAATTTAATATGCAGACCGTACATTCTGAGCAGTGTGTGCCGTTTCTAAAAAGGTCGGACGAAAAATCATTCATACATAACCGACTTTACCGGCTGCGGATGCGGTCATTCCGTTTCCGTCAAACATCCAACCCAAAGTTAAGGAGCGTTACAATGAAAGCAGCACGTTTTTACGATAAAGGCGACATCCGCATCGAAGACATCCCCGAACCGACCGTTGCCCCCGGCACCGTCGGCATCAACGTCGCTTGGTGCGGCATCTGCGGCACCGACCTGCACGAATTTATGGAAGGTCCGATTTTCATCCCGCCCTGCGGCCATCCGCATCCGATTTCCGGCGAGTCCGCGCCCGTAACGATGGGACACGAATTCTCCGGCGTAGTTTATGCCGTCGGCGAAGGCGTGGACGACATCAAAGTCGGCCAACACGTCGTGGTCGAACCCTACATCATCCGCGATGACGTACCGACCGGCGAAGGCAGCAACTACCACCTTTCCAAAGACATGAACTTCATCGGCTTGGGCGGTTGCGGCGGCGGCTTGTCCGAAAAAATCGCCGTCAAACGCCGCTGGGTGCATCCGATTTCCGACAAAATCCCGTTAGACCAAGCCGCTTTGATTGAGCCTCTGTCCGTCGGCCATCACGCCTACGTCCGCAGCGGCGCGAAAGAAGGCGATGTGGCATTGGTCGGCGGCGCAGGCCCTATCGGTTTGCTGCTTGCCGCCGTGTTGAAAGCCAAAGGCATCAAAGTCATCATCACCGAATTGAGCAAAGCGCGTAAAGACAAAGCCCGCGAATCCGGCGTTGCCGACTATATCCTCGACCCGTCCGAAGTCGACGTCGTCGAAGAAGTGAAAAAACTGACCAACGGTGAAGGCGTGGACGTGGCATTCGAATGCACCAGCGTGAACAAAGTTATGGATACCTTGGTAGAGGCCTGCAAACCTGCTGCCAACTTGGTCATCGTATCCATTTGGAGCCACCCCGCCACCATCAACGTCCACAGCGTCGTGATGAAAGAGCTGGACGTGCGCGGCACCATCGCCTACTGCAACGACCACGCCGAAACCATCAAACTGGTGGAAGAAGGCAAAATCAACCTCGAACCTTTCATCACCCAGCGCATCAAGCTGGACGAGCTGATTTCCGAAGGCTTCGAGCGTCTGATTCACAACAACGAATCCGCCGTCAAAATCATCGTTAATCCGAACCTGTAATATAAGCGTTTAAGGACAAAAGGCCGTCTGAAAAATAGTTTCAGACGGCCTTTACGCTTGATAAATCCGCACTCGGCCCAATTCTTTAACAATCGTCCACTCATCACAGGGCATACCCATGAATCCCAAATACGCTCCGCTTTTCCAACCCTTCACCCTCAACAACGGCGTAACCGTCAAAAACCGCCTTGCCGTTGCACCCATGACCCATTTCGGCTCGCACGCCGACGGTTCAATCAGCGATCAAGAGCGCGCGTTTATCGGCAACCGCGCTGGCGATATGGGTCTCTTTATCGCCGCCGCCACCTTGGTTCAAGACGGGGGCAAAGCCTTTCCCGGCCAACCCGAAGCCACGGGCGAACACTGCCTCGACAGCTTGAAAGAAACCGCCCAACTCATTCAAAAACAAGGTGCGAAAGCGATTCTGCAAATCCATCACGGCGGCTACAAAGCCATGGCGGAACTCAACCGCCGCGATAAAATCAGCGCGTCCGCCAACGAGGCGGAAGGTGCGCGCGAAGCGAGTGCTGCAGAAGTGGACGAACTGGTCGCCTCTTTCGCCCGAGCTGCCGATTTGGCACTTCGCGCAGGCTTTGACGGCGTGGAAATCCACGGCGCAAACAGCTACTTAATCCAACAGTTTTACTCCGCCCAAAGCAACCGCCGCAGCGACAAATGGGGCGGCAGTTTGGAAAACAGAATGCGTTTCCCGCTCGCCGTCGTCGATGCCATCGCCGCCGTCCGCGACAAACACCAACGCAACGACTTCATCATCGGCTACCGCTTCTCGCCCGAAGAAGCAGGCGAAGACGGGCTGACCATGACCGAAACCGGCGCACTGATTGACGCGCTGGTACAGAAGCCGCTGCAATACCTGCACATTTCCCTGTGGGAATTCGACAAAAAAATCCGACGCGGCGGCGATACGGCACAAACCCGTATGCAGTTCATCCACGAACGCATCAACGGCAAACTGCCCCTTATCGGCGTGGGCAACCTGTTTACTGCCGATCAAATTCTGGCCGCTTATGAAACCGGCTGGGCGGAATTTATCGCTTTGGGCAAAACCGTTATGCTCAATCCGCACATCACCACACAAATCCTTGAAGGCCGTGAAGCCGAAATCGAAACGCAACTTGATACGACGCGCGCAGACCATTACGGCTTCCCCGACACCCTGTGGAAACTTGCCGCCAGCGGCACGCAGTCGTGGCTGCCGCCGGTAAAAGGCGCGGACTGGAAACCGATGGATATTTAAGAATGGATTCATGGCAAAGGCCGTCTGAAAAATTTTCAGACGGCCTTTGCTCCGCCCAATCATTGAATAAACAGGCATTTTTTTGTACAATCCCCGCCATCTCAAATATCTCTCAGGCCGTCTGAAAAAACGGCCTGAACCTTTTTGCAAAGAAAGCCCATGTCCCAAGAAATCCTTGACCAAGTGCGCCGCCGCCGCACATTTGCCATCATCTCCCACCCCGACGCGGGTAAAACCACGCTGACTGAAAAGCTGTTGCTGTTTTCAGGCGCGATTCAGAGCGCGGGTACGGTAAAAGGCAAGAAAACCGGCAAATTCGCCACCTCCGACTGGATGGACATCGAGAAACAGCGCGGCATTTCCGTGGCATCAAGCGTGATGCAGTTCGACTACAAAGACCACACCGTCAACCTCTTGGACACGCCGGGACACCAAGACTTCTCCGAAGACACCTACCGCGTTTTGACCGCCGTGGACAGCGCGTTGATGGTCATCGACGCGGCAAAAGGCGTGGAAGCGCAAACCATCAAACTCTTGAACGTCTGCCGCCTGCGCAATACGCCGATTGTTACCTTCATGAACAAATACGACCGCGAAGTGCGCGATTCTTTGGAATTGCTGGACGAAGTGGAAAATATTTTAAAAATCCGCTGCGCGCCCGTTACTTGGCCCATCGGCATGGGCAAAAACTTCAAGGGCGTGTACCACATCCTGAACGACGAAATCTATCTCTTTGAAGCCGGCGGCGAACGGCTGCCGCACGAGTTCGACATCATCAAAGGCATCAATAATCCCGAACTGGAACAACGCTTTCCATTGGAAATCCAACAGTTGCGCGACGAAATCGAATTGGTGCAGGCTGCTTCCAACGAGTTCAATCTCGACGAATTTCTCGCCGGCGAACTCACGCCCGTGTTCTTCGGCTCGGCGATTAACAACTTCGGCATTCAGGAAATCCTCAATTCATTGATTGACTGGGCGCCCGCGCCAAAACCGCGCGACGCGACCGTGCGCATGGTCGAGCCGGACGAGCCGAAGTTTTCCGGATTTATCTTTAAAATCCAAGCCAATATGGATCCGAAACACCGCGACCGCATCGCCTTTTTGCGCGTCTGCTCCGGCAAATTCGAACGCGGCATGAAGATGAAACACCTGCGCATCAACCGCGAAATCGCCGCGTCCAGCGTGGTTACATTTATGTCGCACGACCGCGAGCTGGTGGAAGAAGCCTACGCAGGCGACATCATCGGCATCCCGAACCACGGCAACATCCAAATCGGCGACAGCTTCTCCGAAGGCGAACAACTGGCGTTCACCGGCATCCCCTTCTTCGCGCCCGAACTGTTCCGCAGCGTCCGCATCAAAAACCCACTGAAAATCAAGCAACTGCAAAAAGGCCTGCAACAGCTCGGCGAAGAAGGCGCGGTACAGGTGTTCAAACCGATGAGCGGCGCGGATTTGATTTTGGGCGCGGTCGGCGTGTTGCAGTTTGAAGTCGTTACCTCACGCCTCGCCAATGAATACGGCGTAGAGGCCGTGTTCGACAGCGCATCCATCTGGTCGGCGCGCTGGGTATCGTGTGAAGACAAGAAAAAGCTGGCGGAGTTTGAAAAAGCCAATGCAGGCAATCTCGCCATCGACGCAGGCGGCAATCTCGCCTACCTCGCCCCCAACCGCGTGAATTTGGGACTCACGCAAGAACGCTGGCCAGACATCGTGTTCCACGAAACGCGCGAGCATTCGGTGAAGCTGTAAAATCCAAAGGCCGTCTGAAAATTTCAGACGGCCTTTTCAGTTCGGCATCAACTCAATAAATCCCAAGCGAATTTTCCAATCGTCAGGCACAGCAGCAGCATGAATCCGTAACGCAGGAAACGGGTTCCGCCGCGTATCACCAACCGCGCGCCGACCATGCCGCCGCATAAATTCGCCAGTGCCAACGGTACCGCCCATGCCCATACGACATGCCCTTGCGGGATGAAAAATGTCAGCGCGGCAAGGTTGGTGGTCGAATTGATGACTTTGCCCGCCGCGTTTGCCGTCAGGAAATCGTAACCGTAAAAACGGACGAACACGAAAGCCAGCAGGCTGCCCGTTCCCGGCCCGAAAATGCCGTCGTAAAAACCGATTAACGCGCCGAAAAACAGGCCCCACCACGTTTCGCGGCGCGTCAGTTTTTCGGTGCGCACCGCCTGCCCCAAGTCTTTTTTCAGAAAAGTATAAAGGCACATGGCAATCATGATGACCAGCATCGCCGGTTTCATATATTGCACGGGGAAATACGCCACGGCATTCGCGCCCAGATAGGAAGCGGCAAACGCCAGCACGGCGGCGGGCAGCAGCATTTTCCACGGCATGGAGATTCTGCACAGATACTGCCCCGTTGCGGTCAGCGTGCCGCAGCAGGAAGCGAATTTATTGATGCCCATCACTGAAGCAACGAGCGTAGCGTTCGGTAATAGATTGAACAACCCGGGTATCTGCAACAGGCCTCCGCCGCCAACCGCAGCATCCATCAGCCCTGCGGCAAAACCGATTAACAGCAGGTAATAAAAAAACGAATCTGCAAGCATAGTTTTCATCCCTTGAAAGCAAAGCGATTGTCCGCGTGTTTAAGCACCATGACAACTACAAAGGCCGTCTGAAAAAATCTTTGCGGCCAAACCTGTTTTCAGACGGCCTTTCTTTTTAAATTCAGTTACTAAAATTGCGGATTGAAAATTCTTGAATCACAATCCGCGCTTCACTGTTTTTCTGCACCTCAAATCATGGAACACCGAACGCAAAAACTACGGGCGCATGGGCATTTTCGCCCACATTGTTTTCGCGGCCGCTGGCCGCAACGGCCGATTTACCTCGGCCAGATTGCCGCACAAGCCATTTATACCTATAAATTTCTGAAAATGCTGTGGCATCTGGTCAGCAATCTGGGCATTATGGATGAAACACCGTCATGCTTGCCGTACTCAATCTGATTGGCGTCGTGATGATTGCCAATCTGCTGACGATGGTGATTATTTGAAAGTCAAACCGTCGATGTCCATCATCAGCATTTTGTCTATTCATTTGCTGCAAACGTTCATCAATGCGGCCAACCTCTCTGAAAAGCAAAAATCATGTGGCAATATATCATCCACCTGCTTTCTGATTTCCGCCATCGCCATGACTTTGCCGGACAAAATCGTATACAGATACAGCACGACGCATAAGGCGCATTGACTACCGGTTGACACCATAAATGGCAATGATTTTATGGCCGCTTAAAACAAGAATGACATAACGCGTCGTACCCTTGGCAGCTTCGCCATATTTTAGCCGGCTTATCACGGTCTATATAAACAGGCCGTCTGAAATCCTTGATTCAAGGTTTTTCAGACGGCCTTTCGTCTTTTCGGTTTTGCGATTTTCAATAAGCAACCGCTTGTGCCACTTTGCCCAAGCCGTTTTCCAAAGATTCGAGCATGGCGGTATAGCCGTCGCCTTGTTGCGGTGTGGTGATGTCAAACGGTTTGCTGCGTCCGTCCGGCCATAAGGCGTAGCCGCTGACGGTGGTTTGCCCCTGATAGCTGCCTTGGAAAGCCTCGATATAGATTTTCAGGGTTTGCCCGCTTTGGCTGCGTGAGGCGGGAACGAAAGTATGGTGCGGGTTGAGGCGGTTGAGTTTGTTGCTGAGGTTTGCCGCCAACGCGCCGTCGAGCGGCGCCGCCCAAAGGTGGTTCTTCGCCAGATTCACGTGATACTCGTCGGTTTGATAAACGAGGCCGCCGCTGGCAAGCGGTTCGGCAAGGTTGACTTTGACTGCTATTTCACTGCCTTGAGCCGCCGGTCGGATGTATTGGCTGTCGGGCAGGACGAAATATTGCGGGCTTTGCGTAGTGCCGCAGGCGGCAAGCGTCAGGGCGGCGGCAATCGGGAAGAGGCGCATTATCGGCTTCCTTTCGGGATGGGGTCTTTGCTGCTGCTGTTAAAAATCAGCGCATTGGGTTTTTCTTTCAAAGTATTAATGACGGGCTGTACGTCTCTGAGGGTTTTGTCCAGGCTTTGCAGGGTATTTTGCACGTCACCGTAGATGGGCGATTGCGGCGATACGCCTTGCAGGGTTTGACGCAATTCTTTCAGGGTTTGGTTCAGCTCGTTGGGGATGTTTTGCGTTTGCGGTTTGCCGACCAGTTTGTCAATGGAACTTAAAGCGGCATTGGCAGATTTGAGGGTGGATTTGAGTTCGGCAAGCGAACCGTTCAACCCTGTAACGGTTTTATCCAACGGCAGATTGTTGAATTTCTCCAGCAAATCCGCCACTTTCGCCTGCAAATCGTCCAAACCGCCGCCTCGTGTGGCAATGACGGTATCGCCTGCGTAAACGGTGTGCGGTCTCAGCTTGGGTGAAGACGAGGGTTGGTCGGTCAATTCGACCATTTTGCTGCCGGTAATCAAGTTGTTGCTGGAAATGGTGGCGGTCAAACCTTTGCCCAAAGCTGCCTGGAATTGTTGTTTCCAATGTTCTTTGCTTTGTTCGTCGGCATTGATTTCCATGCGCGACGGCTCGATGCGGATGCGCACGGGAATCCAGCCGTTTTCAAACATATGCAGGCTGTCGTTGCGGTCGAAATAGGGAACGTCGGAAACCATGCCGACATTCAGTCCTTTATATTCGACGGGCGAACCGGCGGTCAAGCCGCGCACGGACTGTTTGAAAAATGCGGTGTAATACAACGAACGGTCGTCGGGCAGGTTTGCCACTTCGCTGCGGCTGTCGTAAAGCGTGAAACTGTCTTCACTTTTCACATTTTTGCTGTCTTTGGTTTTCGGCGAATCAAACGAAATCGCACCGGAAAGCAACGCGGGTAGAGGGGCGGAATTGAGTTTTACACCGCTGCCCGTGGTTTCGATATTGATGCCGCTCTCCAGCCAGAAACGGCTGGCGGAATTAATCAGTTTGTCGTTCGGGCTTTGGATGAAGATGGTGTAATGCACGGTTTGGTCGGATGGCTCGAAACGCGCGCTTTCCACCTGCCCGACCATAAAGTTTTCATAAAGCACCGGGCTGCTGACGTTGAGGATTTTGTCGTTTTGACCGACCAGCTTCAGACGCAGGCCGCTTTGCCCGATGGCGGCAATCGGCGGAATATCCTGCACTTCAAATACATCCTTCGTTTCATTGCTTTTGCCCGGCGTGAACGCGATATACGAGCCGGACAGGAGCGTGCTCAAACCGGTTACGCCGCTTTGGTCGATACGCGGCTTGACCACCCAAAATTGCGTATCGCTGCGGATGAGGTCTTTCGCATCGGCGTTAAGCTGGGCGGTTACTTCCACGCCTTTTTGGTCGTCGCGCAATTTAATGCGGGTAACCCTGCCGACATCGACGTTCAACACTTTAATCACCGTATTGTTAACTTCAATACCTTCCGCGCTGTCCATCAAAAGCGTAACAACCGGCCCTCTGTTGCGGATATCTTTCACCAGCAGCCAGCCGCCCGCCAAAAGCGCAATCAGCGGGATCAACCACACGACTGACGTGAAGACATTGGTTTTTTTGACACGCGCGGGAACGTGATGTGTTTGAGAAGAATCGTGTTTTTTCATTGTTTTCGGGTATCGCTAGAATCAAGGCCGTCTGAAAGCTGTTGCTGCCTGTCCCAAATCAGACGGGGGTCGAAATAATAAGCAGACAACATAGTAAGAATAACGACCAGACAGAAATAAACCGCCGCACCGCCCGGCACGACACGCGCCATATTGGTATGGAACGCACTCATCAGAATAATAATCACAAAAATATCAATCATCGACCAACGGCCGATAGATTCAGTAATCCGGTACAGCACCGACATTTTCGCCGCACTCATCGGCGGTTTGAAATAGGCAGAAGCAATCAAAACTGCCATTGCAATAATCTTCAACACCGGCACCATAATGCTCGCACTGAAAATAATCACGGCAATCATCCTATCGCCGTCGTTCCACATATACACAATACCGTTGAAAATCGTATTAATCTCTAAAGCCGTCGGGTTGGACGAAATCATAATCGGCAGGATATTGGCAGGAAAATACAAAATTAGAGCCGCCAAAAGAAAAGCCAACGAAATATTCAGGCTTTTCGGACGGCGGCGGTACAAATCCGCACCGCACACACCACAGGGATGTTCGTCCTTATCACGGAAATACAGGCAGCGGCTGCAACAGATTTTGTCCTCCGAGGCCGTCTGAACTGCATGACCGCCCGTCAGCCTGTGGATTTTATAATAAACCCAATGCTGCGGAATCGAGACCGATGTCCGAATCAGCATGACTGACAACGGAAACATCAGATAAAACGCCGAGCCGAACTCCACCACCGCCACGGAAGAAAGCTTGATATACGCCACCAAAGTGGAAATGAAAAACACGTCCACCATAATCCAGTGGCGCAGCCGCACCAAAATACGCGTTGCAAAACGCAGCGCAGGATATGCCCTTTCCCGCACTAGAGCGGTATAGACATACAAACACAACAGTAAAAACAGCAAAGGAGCACCGAAAGTCAGGACAAACATCACCTCCGCCAAAAAACCGTAATCTAGTGAAATCAACAGACGCATCATCTGAGGCAGCGACAAAATCGACGTTACGCCAAACAAATCCACGCGCACATAAACCATACTGTACGCAAAAGCCATTAGAATCAGCGAAGTCAGAGCATACGCGAGGGGCACGATATACGGATTGTTTTCCACCTCCACCACTTCATGATTACACACAGGACAATGCGCTTCCTGTCCCTGTCGCAGCGTCGGAATATCCATACGGCAACCGCAATCGGGACATTCCACCGTATGGGCGGGTAGCGTCGCGTCAGGAAGATAAGACTTGTAACGCCACCAGCGATGGTAGATACGAACAGGCTTCATCATTAGGACAAGGAACCGGAAAATCTTTGAGAATCCGCATTATAAAGGAAAAACAGGCATTTGCCGATTCTATATTAAAATCAGCAAATACCTGTATCCCATCCGGATTGGAATCATTACCGAAAACGGTAAGAATTTTTTGAGAATTACAAATAAAAAGAGAACCTGTCGAAACAGGTTCTCCTTCCCAGCTAATCTTTTCAGATTAGAATTTGTGACGCAGACCAACCAAACCGGCAGTGTTTTCCACTTTATTATCGCGTTTACCTGCACGCAACCAACCAGCAGAAACCATGGCAGTAGTACGTTTGGAGAAGTCGTAATCAGCACCTACTACAACTTGGTTGTACTCAGTTGCTTTTTTATCATCAGCATTCAGGTTTTTACCTTTAGCTTTGAAACCGTGTGCATAAGAAACACGAGGAGTCACATTACCAAAGCGGTAAGCACCAGTTACAGCCAACTCATGAGTTTTGATACGTCTAGTATCACGAACCAAAGCATCATAAGCATCTTTATCAGCATCTTTATCCAAGCCTGCCAAAGCGGCGCGGTAAGTACCGAC
The DNA here is from genome assembly GCF_045062685.1 of Neisseria oralis. Taxonomy (NCBI): domain Bacteria; kingdom Pseudomonadati; phylum Pseudomonadota; class Betaproteobacteria; order Neisseriales; family Neisseriaceae; genus Neisseria; species Neisseria oralis. The sequence goes on along the minus strand of NZ_JBJGEB010000003.1, from coordinate 51,788 downwards.
GGTATCCCAACCGTTAGTATATTGGTAACCTAATGCTGCAAAGATATTGTTTGCATCATAGCCCGCTTGAACTTGATGGGCATGACCAGTTTTGCCTTTGTTATTGTCACCAACGTAGGCAGATTTCTTAAATGCTCCACCATATTGAGCGAAGAAACCTGAATTTTCATAGTTCAAACCAGCGTAGTAAGCAGAGGTATCACTATAGTCTGTGTTACGACCAGTCTCGGCTTGGTTATCACGAGGAGTAAATTGAACGTTCGCGCTAAAACCTGCAAATACTGGGGAATCATAACGAGCAGACACTACACGCTCACCAGTACGGGTAAATACTCCCAAACCTAATGCAGGGTTTTTGTATTCCCACGGATCAATTTTATCCATGTCTTTCAGTTGGGTATTCAGTTTACCGGCACGTACTTTACCAAAACCACCTTCCAAACCAACGAAAGATTCACGGGTGGCCCAGCCACTATCAGTACCAGCTACGGAAGTTTTCTGCTCAACCTGCCAAATGGCATTCAGATCACTACCCAAGTGTTCGTGACCTTTAAAACCAATGCGCGAACCAAAATCAGAGATTTTAGTAGTAGTATGGGATTTAGTCTCAGCACCATTACTTTTCACTTTAGTTTGGGCAACTTCCACACCAGCTTTGATTTGGCCGTACAGAGTTACATCAGCCATTGCAGCAACCGGCAGGGTGGCTAAAGACAGAGCAATCAGAGATTTTTTCATTGCTGTATTCCTTTTCTATCGTTAAGAAATAACACAAACGGAGGGAGGCCGTTTTGTTGTTTGCAACCCCTGCTTAGTACAAGCAGCGATTTCATGTGTTCAATATAATTGGTTGGCGGCAAAAAAACAAACTTTATTGAATGTTTGCTACTTTACCTTTTCTCTCAAAGTAATGATAAATAAATTATTTTATTTAAAAAAATATTAGAATCAATAAGTTATAATGTTAATTTATTAAATTGCGATTTTACAACACATTTTAGATATATCACATATTTGCCACACTACCATGAAGAACACAGTATTTGCGTATATCAATGCTTCACCTCAACCAAGCCAAATTTTTCCTTTTTAAAGTAGCACATCTGAACCCTTTATGGTTATACTATCCGATGTTCCTCATCCAATAAGGCAACTGAATTTTTGGAATACCAAACTCCCGCGGATAATCCACTCCTGTCAGATACAAACCATCAGACATAAAAGTCGGAGGCGCTTTCAGGCGACTCCTTTCTTTTATTAAATCAGCAAATTGCCCCACATCCAATCTTCCACATCCGACATAAACCAAAGCTCCCATTATATTACGCACCATATGATGCAAAAAGGCATTGCCATGTATATCAAAATACAGCCATTCAGCCCCCCCACCAACCTCTGTACTATATATGGTTTTAACTGGAGATTTCGCCTGGCATTCGGCAGCACGAAAACTAGAAAAATCATGTTCTCCAACCAATAATGCTGCTGCCTGCCGCATTCTTTCCAGATTAAGTGGCAAATGCGTCCATCCCGCCCTACCCTTCATTAAAGGAGAACGAACAGGGGCAGATTGCAAAAGATAACGGTAACGACGCCCAAATGCATCAAACCTCGCATGAAAATGCGGTTGTGTCGTTTGCGCACACAATACCGCTACTCCGTCAGGAAGATATGCATTCACACCACGCACCCATGCTTGCGGCGGTCGAAATACCCCGGTATCAAAATGAACTACTTGAGCAACCGCGTGTACACCGGTATCAGTTCTCCCCGCCACAGTAACAGAAATATTTTCTCCTGCAATTTTACTGATTGCTGATTCTAATTCTGCTTGTACAGTAGGAATACCTTCGGCTTGCTTCTGCCACCCGAAAAATCGACTACCATCATAAGATAAAACCAAAATCCATCTTTGCTTTATAAGCTGTAAATTCGATACGGAGTTTGCCATACTATAATCATTGATATATTGTGGAAAGTTCATTGTACTGCCTCGGACGGACCACAGACCATAATCAACCTGATAAAAAGGAATTTCAGCTAAAAGAAAAAGATGCCGTCTGAAACGGCATCTTCATCCAACCCAATAATATTTAAGAATCCAATTCTTTCAACATCTCTTTGGCTTTATCTAAAATAGCGCCTTGCGATTCTTCAAGCAATTCTTGCAATGTTTCACGAGCCGCAGCTGGATCGCCTATTTCAACATACATTTTAGCCAATTCATATTTCGCTTCAAACGGCGCCGTCATACCTACTGATTCGGAAATGAAACTGCTGTTTTCATTTGATGCGCCATCTACATCTTCAACAGCAATATCTTCCCAGTCTACATTTCCATCAGTCTCATCAATTTGTAACGGCTGTTCATCAAAATCGGTACTATCCTGGAATGACAAGCCTCGATCTTGCCTAACAGCAAACACCTCAGAAGAATCAGAATCATGCTTTTCTTCGAAAGTAATTTCTTCAGTTTCAAGAGACGGTTCCTCAATCGCCTTATTACTTTCTTTATCTTCCTCAGGGGAAGGTATTTCAAAGTCCAACGGCTCACTAGAAGCAGACTCTTTATCCTCATTTATATTATCAAGATCTTTCTCTCGCTCTTGATGAATTTCTTGAGAAAGAGGTAAATGCTCCTCTTTATTCTCTTCCGCCTCATCAACCGCAAAGAAATCTAATACCTCGTCTTCTTTAACTTCTACTTCTTCCTTAACGGAATCAGTCACTGAAGAATGACTTTCCTGTTTAATTACAGATGATTGGTTTGAAGATAAAAACGAAGGTTCAGTATCCGGTTCGTAAACACTTTCGGTTGATTCAATCGTATCCCAATCCGCATTACGGCGTTTTTCCGTTTCCTCATCAGTTGTTACCGCACTGGAAACGATACCGGATTGAACCGCCTCAACTGAATTCCAATCTACTTTGACATCATCTTTATCTGCAACATTTTCTTCGGTTGCCTGAGTAAAGAAAATATCATCATCAAAATCATCCTCAATCGCTAAACCTTCTTCAGTAGACGGCTCTTTCGATGTACCTTTTTCATCAAAACCAACATGAACCTCAGGCTTCGTTTTAGGAGATTCTATTTCTTCAGCTTCTTCTGTACTCTTAGTTTCAGCAGCAAATTTTTGCTCTTCCAAAGAAGAGTTAACATTGCTGAAAGAAAAACCTTCTTCGTCTTCTTCATCCTCATCAGAATGCTGCTTAGCAACCGGAACTACAATTTTCTGCTCTCCGGTTTTACGCCCGGCAAGCAGTTTTGCCAACAGCAACAACACTACAAGTGACGCTCCACCAATCAGCAACCAACGCCACAATCCACCTTCTTCAGAAGGAATATTTTTTTCAGACGGCCTTACTTGTTCTTGTTGCTCTACAGTCTGTTTAGGTAACCGTTCGGCCGCACTTGCTGCTCCAGCACCTACATCGGAAGCAGGGCTTACCACAGCCTCTGATGCCGCTCTAACTTCATTCTCAATCGGCTTAACGGTTTCAGGAACTGTTTCCTGTATATTTTTATCTTTTGCTTGGGCGTCAGAAGCAGGTTTAGCTCCGGAAGGCGCCACGACAGTGGGTTGCTCTACCTGCTGAGGTTTTTGGGCATTTTGCTGAGCCTGATCCAAAGCTTGGGCTGCATTTTCAGCAGGCACTTTTACAGCAGGGGGCTGAGCCGCCAAACGCTTCATTTCATCACGTGCGGGAATATTCAATACTTTCCCTGCCAACATTCTGTCGGCATTATTTTCAATAAATACAGTCGGGTTCGCATTGACCAAGGCACGCATGGTTTCGGCCACACTCATACCTTGTGGACGAATACGGGCAGAAATACCGAGCAATGTCTCTCCGTTAAGTACCAAATGGCGCTTACCATAGCTTATATTGGAATATTCTTTTTCGTTGGCTATTTGTGTCTGTCTGCCGGTAATTTTAGGTTTAGTTGCCTGAACAGGCTCCTGATACTCCGCTTCTTCAGAATTGACGATACGGCTGATACGTTCGCGCGCGGCTTCACGATCAACATTTTGGGATTTCGGGGCAGAGGCTGGTTCAACTTTGGTTGTCTGATTATTGTTGTTGATACGCGCACGGGAGGAACCATCCGGCTTTGATGCATAATCAGCCGGATCGATAATAGCCGTATATTCACGCGATTGAGAGCCTGCACCTACTTGAAAAATCAGTACGGGGTCTTGGATAGGCTGGGAAGAACGGATGCTTATGATTGCTTTATCGCCCGATTTGCGCACGCTGGTACGCAAGTTTCCGTTGGAAACCGTAGCTTTTCCGCCATTCAACAGCGCTTTGGCCTCATCACCGGTAACGGTAATACTGCCCGAAAAAGGCTCACCGAGATTTGACTGGACATTCAGTCCGCCCAGCCCCGCAACTGCGCTGAAAGACGTCATCAACGCTACGGAAGCAGCAATCAATTTCATTTTATGATGGTTTTTCAAGATTTATCCCCTGTTTGAATTACAGTCCTGCTGTGCGATACCACGCAATTAACTATATATTCCGTCATGATATAGTCTAAAACCTATTTTTGCCAAGCAATCTGCTAAATTAAGTTAAAAAGAAGCCGTAAATATGCGGCTTTATAGCCACTATTCGTTTCTTTTGCACAAACACGGCTATTTTACTGATTATCCGCCCTTGCGAACAGATGCAAAAATACGCCGCAACCTGTATGATTGCCCTTTACGTGATTTGTTTCCTCCTCCCTATGAAAATTCTCAGCGACTTACTGGCCGTCATCCTTTTTTTCATCACTTATACCGTTACAAAAAACATTATTTGGGCAACAGCCGTAGCTTTGGCGACGGGTGTCGTTCAAGCAGTTTTCACCTATATCAAAAACAAAAAACTTGAAACAATGCAGTGGGTCAGCCTGATTCTGATTGTTGTCTTGGGCGGCGCGACCATTTTATTGAAAGACCAGCGTTTCATCATGTGGAAGCCGACTGCCCTGTTTTGGTTTGGCGCACTGGCGCTGGCTGTCGGACAAATTATGGGGAAAAACAGCCTGAAATCCTTGATGGGTAAAGAACTCGAACTCCCCGACCTTGTTTGGCGCAAACTGACTTTTGCATGGATAGGTTATTTGCTGTTTATGGGTATTGCCAATATTATCGTGTTTAAAAACTTTACCGAAGCACAGTGGGTAAGCTACAAACTGTTCGGTTCAACCGCTCTGATGATTGTTTTTGTCATCGGACAGGGCTTATACTTGAGCCGCTATTTACCACGGGAGAATAATTGATGGAATATTATATGTTGCTGGCAACCGATGCCGATGATGTACATGAAGCACGAATGGCAGCACGGCCTGCCCATCTGAAACGCTTGGAAGCTCTGAAAGCAGAAGGCCGCCTGCTGACCGCAGGTCCGAATCCCCTGCCTGACAATCCCGAACGCGTATCGGGCAGCCTGATAATCGCACAGTTCGAATCATTGGATGCCGCGCAGCAATGGGCGGAACAAGACCCGTATGTCGATGCGGGCGTTTACGAAGAAGTATTGATTAAACCTTTCAAAGCCGTGTTCAAATAATGGATATGAAGCAGTCTATCGCAAGCCGTCTGAAAACGCTTGAACCCCGAATTTTCGAATTTCAGGACGACAGCCACCTGCATGTCGGACACGCTGGCAATCGCGGCGGCGGCCATTACAGCATTTTGGTCGTCAGCACCTTGTTTCGGGACACTCCGCGCCTTGAACGCCAGCGTACCGTCAAAGGCTTGTTGCAGGATTTATTTTCAGACGGCCTTATTCACGCTTTGAGCATTAAGGCACTTACCCCCGAAGAATATTTCAACTGAATTGGAAGCAGAGAGAAAATGATGAAAAAGAGCCATATTATTTCCGCCTTGGTACTGGCAGCCTTATCGGGCACCCTGTCGGCAAAAACCTTGGTAACGGTAAACGGTACCGCCATCGACAGCAGCACCATCGATGATCAGGTCAAAGTCATCCGCAGTCAGAACAAACAGGTTCAGGATAGTCCCGCCCTACGCAAAAGCCTGACCGAACGGCAGATTATCGCCACCGTTGTCTCGCAAGAGGCCAAACGCCTGAAACTGGATCAGAGCGCGGAATTTAAAAAGGCAGCGGAGCAATCCCGTGCTGCCGCAACCAAACAAGGTGCGGATAAAAAGCCCACCTTTAAAACCGAATGGGCTGTATTTGAAAAAGACCTGTTAGGACAGGCATTTGCCATGCACATTGCCAAACAGAACCCTGTACAGGAAAAAGACATCAAAACCGCCTACAACGACTTCAGCAAATTTTACAAAGGCACTCAGGAAGTACAGCTGGGACAAATTGCCGCCCGCAGCAACGAAGATGCGCAAAAAGCCATTAAAGACTTAGAAGCGAAAAAAAGTTTCGCCAATGTGTTGAAACAATACTCCGTTGACGAACAAGCCAAAAAAGCCGGCGGCATCGCACGCGGTTATGTACCGCTGAAAGATTTGGAACAGTCCGCCCCGCCGCTGTATGCTGCCATCAAAGACCTGAAAAAAGGCGGCTTTACCTCTGCACCGCTGCCAAACGGCAATGTTTACAGCGTGTTCTACATAAACGACCGACGCGATATTAAAGTTCCGTCATACGAAGAGATGAAGAACGAAATCGGCAGCGAATTGCAGGCATCCCGTATCGACGCCGCCATCGGCGCTCTGATGCAGAAAGCAGATATCAAACCTGCCCAATAAGCCGTCAGACAAAGTTCCCCAAAAACATAATACCGACTTATGTATGATTGAGGCCGTCTGAAACCCGTCTTCCGAACCGGTTTTCAGACGGCCTTTTCTACAAACCGATTAGGAACAATATGCGTGCCGTCATCCAAAAAGTTACCCATGCCGAAGTGGACGTTATCAGTGCCGACAGCCGTGAAACCTGCGGCAGAATCGACAGCGGTTTTGTCGTCCTGCTCGGCGTTACCCATCGGGACACGGAAACCGATGCCAAATATATTGCTGATAAAACGGCCAATCTGCGGATTTTTGAAGACGAAACAGGCAAACTCAATCTTTCGCTGAAAGATACCGGCGGAACAGTTCTGCTTGTTTCCCAATTCACACTTTACGCCGATGCACGCAACGGCCGCCGCCCGTCCTTCTCAGATGCCGCGCCAGCCGCACAGGCCGACGAACTCTACCGTCTGGTTGCCGACCTGCTGCGCGCCCACGGGCTGCACGTCGAAACAGGACGCTTCCAAACCCATATGCAGATAAACCTGTGCAACGACGGGCCGGTTACGCTGCTGCTGGATTCGCAAAAACTGTTCTGATTTTACTCGAACAAATTTTAAATTATTCTTTTCAAATAATTACAATTAACTAATACAGATAAAAAAAGCCGTCTGAATGCAAGTTTCATTCAGACGGCCTCATTGTTTTACATATATCAATGTAAACAAGGGAATAAACAGCGAAGGAATTTACTACAGATGAAAAAATTAACACTTAACGAGCCTCAAATTTATCTGTGTCTCACTACAAACACATTTTGAAAGCTCAGGCGTATTTTACATTAAATTAAAAAACAAAGAAATATTTTCACAAATTTTTCTATCCTATTTTATAGTAAGTAACTCCCAAAAGAGAATTTCTTTTAAATAAGCGCTTATTTGACAAGACAATGCGGCGAATAACCTTTTTATACGTTGTTGTTTTTGTACCGCTCCAGACAAATAAAGAAGCCGTCTGAAAAGCTTTTCTAACATTTTCAGACGGCCTCATCACTAAAGAAAGAATCAACGCGTTACTGGTTTATATTTAATCCGTTTCGGTTTCGCACCCTCTTCGCCCAAACGACGTTTCTTGTCGGCTTCGTATTCCTGATAGTTGCCGTCGAAGAACACCCATTTCGAATCGCCTTCGCACGCCAGAATATGCGTGGCGATGCGGTCGAGAAACCAGCGGTCGTGCGAAATCACCATCACGCTGCCGGCAAATTCCAGCAATGCGTCTTCCAGCGCACGCAGGGTTTCCACGTCAAGGTCGTTGGACGGTTCGTCCAGCAGCAACACATTGCCGCCGCTCAACAAGGTTTTGGCCAAGTGCAAACGTCCGCGTTCGCCGCCGGAGAGCTGCCCCGCGATTTTGCTTTGGTCGCTGCCTTTGAAGTTGAAGCGTCCCAAATATTGGCGGGCGGGAATTTCAAACTGTCCGACCTGCAAAATGTCGCGGCCTTCGGCGATGTTGTCGAACACGGTTTTGTCGTTTTGCAAACCTTCGCGGCTTTGGTCAATCAGGCTCATTTTCACGGTTTGCCCGATTTTCACTTCGCCGGAATCGGGCTGCTCTTTGCCCGCAATCATTTTGAACAGCGTCGATTTACCCGCGCCATTCGGGCCGATGATGCCGACAATCGCGCCCGCAGGCACTTTAAAGCTCAAATCGTCAATCAGCACTTTATCGCCGAACGATTTGGAAACATTCACAAATTCAATCACTTCGTTACCCAAACGCTCGGCGACGGGAATGAAGATTTCCTGCGTTTCATTGCGTTTTTGGTATTCGTAGTTGCTCATTTCCTCAAAACGCGCCAAACGCGCTTTGGACTTGGCTTGGCGGCCTTTGGCATTCTGGCGCACCCATTCCAATTCCTGCTTCATCGCTTTCACACGCGCGGCTTCGGATTTCGCCTCGTTTTCCAAGCGTTTTTCTTTCTGCTCCAGCCAAGACGAGTAATTGCCTTTCCACGGAATACCGTGTCCGCGGTCGAGTTCCAAAATCCATTCGGCGGCGTTGTCGAGGAAATAACGGTCGTGCGTTACCGCGACGACTGTACCGGGGAAACGCACCAAGAATTGCTCCAGCCATTCCACCGATTCCGCGTCCAAGTGGTTGGTCGGCTCGTCCAGCAGCAGCATGTCGGGCTTGCTCAACAAGAGTTTGCACAAAGCGACGCGGCGTTTTTCACCGCCGGACAGATTGCCGATTTTGGCGTCCCATTCCGGCAGACGCAGCGCGTCGGCGGCGATTTCCAATTCATGTTCCGCGCCGCCGCCGGTGGACGAACCTGCCGCAATAATCGCTTCCAAGCGGCCTTGCTCTTCCGCCAGCGCGTCAAAATCCGCATCGGGATTGGCGTACTCGGCATACACTTCTTCCAAACGTTTCTGCGCCGCAGCCACTTCGCCCAAACCGCTTTCCACTTCCTCGCGCACGGTTTTCTCAGGATCAAGCTCCGGCTCTTGCGGCAGATAGCCAATTTTGATGCCGCCCATCGGCACGGCTTCGCCCTCAAATTCCTTATCCACACCCGCCATAATCCGCAGCACGGTGGACTTGCCCGCGCCGTTCAAACCGAGCAAGCCGATTTTCGCGCCGGGGAAGAAGGAAAGGGAAATATCTTTAATGATGGTTTTCTGCGGCGGCACAACCTTGCTCACGCGCAGCATGGAATAGACGTATTGTTGGCTCATAAATCTCTTTCAAAATAAAACAATCGGCCTGCCGTTCGCACGAAGGCCGTCTGAAAACAATCGGGAATTTTTCGGCAGTCGGCCCCATTCTAACCGATTCCCGATAAAGCCGCCTGTCAAAAAAGGCCGTCTGAACATTTTTCAGACGGCCTTATCGCTCATTTCAAGCCTTAAAATCAAGCCAAAGGAACCAGCAGTTTGGCAAATGCTTCCTCAAACTGTTTCAAACCGTCTTCCTGCAGGCGGGTGGCAAGGGCTTCCAAGTCCACGCCCAGTTTTTCGGCTTCGGCAAGCTGCGCTTTGGCTTCGGCCGCTCCTTCGCCCAAAGTGGCCTTGGCCGTACCGTGATCGATAAAGGCTTTCAGGGTGGCGTCGGGAACGGTATCGACGGTGTTCGCTCCAATCAGGCTGTCGACATACAGGGTATCCGGATAGGCCGGATTTTTCACGCCGGTCGAAGCCCACAGAAGTTGTACGCGGTTGGCTCCTTTGGCTGCGAGCGGGGCAAATTCCGCGCCGCTGAAGTATTCTTCCCAATCCTGATAGGCGGCTTTGGCCAAAGCGATGGCGATTTTGCCTTTCAGGTGGTCGGGCAATGTGGCGTCCAACGCACTGTCTACGCGCGAGATGAAGAAGCTGGCCACAACGTGGATTTGGTCGACCGGCAGGCCTGCCGCCACACGTTTGGCGATGCCGCGGGTATAGGCGGCGTAGGCTTTCAGGGTTTGTGCGCGGGAGAACAGCAGGGTCAGGTTGATGCTGATGCCTTCGGCCACCAGCGCTTCCAGCGCTTCCACGCCCGCATCGGTGGTCGGCACTTTAATCATAACGTTTTTGCGGTTGATGGCGGCGCGCAGGCGTTTGGCTTCTTCAACGGTACCGGCCGCGTTTTGCGACAGTTCGGGGGCGACTTCGAGGCTGACGAAACCGGTTTTTCCGCCGGTGGATTCGTGTTCGGGCAGACACACGTCGCAGGCCGCCTGTACGTCGGCAATCGCCATTGTTTCGTAACGCTGTTTCGGGGTCAGGTTTTTCTGCTTCAAGGCTGCCACTTCATCTGCGTAGAGCGGGTCGCCCGCGAATGCCTTTTGGAAAATCGCAGGATTCGAGGTTACGCCGCAAACGCCTTGTTTCAACATCTCCGCCAACTCACCGCTCTGTACCAGCGAGCGGGAAAGGTTGTCCAACCAGATTTGTTGGCCTAATGCTTTAACGTCCGATAAAATAGTCATCTCTGATTCCTTTATTTGAACAGGTTGTGGGAAGTTTTCATACTACCCCTATTTGCAGCGTTTGGATAGTATAAATTCTTATTTGAAAGGCAGAAAACATGATGGGAAACACCGAACAGTATCTGGATTGGGCGCGTCGGGTATTGCGCACCGAAGCACTCGGCCTGAACGAAATCGCCGATGCGCTGGACGGCGGTTTCGTCCGCGCCGCCGACGCCCTGTTGCACTGCAAAGGCCGCGTGGTCATTACCGGCATGGGCAAGTCCGGACACGTCGGCCGGAAAATCGCAGCGACGATGGCATCCACCGGCACACCCGCGTTTTTCGTCCATCCCGCCGAAGCCGCACACGGTGATTTGGGCATGATTGTGGACAACGACGTGGTGGTGGCGATTTCCAATTCCGGAGAAAGCGACGAAATTACGGCCATCATGCCCGCACTCAAACGCAAAAATGTTACTTTAATCGGCATCACGGCACGCCCCGCATCCACCTTGGCACGCCATGCCGACATCCACATCACCGCCGCCGTTTCCAAAGAAGCCTGCCCGCTCGGATTGGCGCCGACCACCAGCACCACCGCCGTTATGGCGCTCGGCGACGCGCTGGCCGTGGTTTTGCTCCGCGCGCGCGCGTTCACGCCCGACGACTTCGCCCTCAGCCATCCTGCCGGCAGCCTAGGCAAACGCCTGCTGCTGCGGGTGGCCGACATCATGCACGGCGGCGACGCTCTGCCCGCCGTCGTCAGCGGCACGCTACTGAAAGAAGCCATCGTACGTATGAGCGAAAAAGGGCTGGGCATGTTGGCGGTAACCGACGAAGCGGGCCGTCTGAAAGGCGTACTGACCGACGGCGACCTGCGCCGCCTGTTCCAGCAGCGCGACAACTTCGCCGGCCTGACCGTGGACGACATCATGCACACGTCCCCGAAAACCATCACCGCCGACAAACTTGCCACCGAGGCTCTGAAACACATGCAGGCCAACCACATCAACGGCTTGCTGGTAACCGAAGCCGACGGCACCCTGACCGGCGCGCTGAACATGCACGATTTATTGATGGCGCGGATTGTCTGACACCGACCGCCCTATTTTCAGACGGCCTCACAGTCCGTTCGGGCTTTCCAAAACACGCGCCGCACCTTTCGACAGCGTATTCGCACCGCAGGCCGTCTGAAACGGCCTGTGCAATCTCCCCTTCTTTTGCTCTCCCAATCAGGTGCCGCCCGCATCGTTTTTCAGAAACGTCATTCCCGCATAAAGTCGGCGGGAGCGGCCTCAAGCCATTTCGGCCTGCGTTTCAAAACTTCCCGATAAACCTTGCAGTCTTCGGTGTGCGCGCCGGGCAGGTAGCCGGTGCTCATCAGAAATTCGCCGACGATTTCGCCGCCCATGAATTTGAAGTGTTTTTTAAACAGCGCCACCCATTCTTCTTTGGTGCGCGGATGGTGCATATCGAGCCAGTTTTTGAACGAACCGCATTCCTGCCGTATCCGCCGGATTTGTTGCGCGTTGTAAATGGCGGCGTTGATTTTCAAACGGTTGCGGACGATGCCTGCGTCGGCAAGCAGCCGTTCGCGGTCGGCATCGCCGAAAGCGGCGACGGTATCGATGTCGAAGCCTTTATAGGCCGTCTGAAACGCCTGCCGCTTCTTCAAAATTAGGGTCCAGCTCAGGCCCGCCTGATTGATTTCCAACACCAGCCGCTCAAACAGTCCGTTGTCGTCTTCAATCGGGAAACCGTATTGTTCCGCATGATACTGTTTGTTCGGATTGTCGCTGTCTTCGGGCAGGTTGTTGGCAAAGTCGCAATAATTCATGGTTTTTGTCCGTCCATGTATTCAAACGCGGTCTGCGGGAAATGTTGCCGCAGGTAGCGTTGCAGGTATTCGGCGGTTTCCTGTTCAATCAGCGGGTCTGCCGGCGGAAAGCAGTTGTATATCAGCATTTCGACGGCTATCCCCTGCTGCCGGCAGGCCGACAGGTTCAACAGGGTGTGGTTGATGCTACCGAGCCTGCCCGATGTAACCAGCACGACGGGATAAGCTTGGGCACGGATGAAATCGAGCGTGGTCAGGGTGTCGTCCAGCGGCACGGCCAGCCCGCCTGCGCCTTCGAGCAGGACGTAATCGTAACGTTCGGCGAGTTTGGCGGTGGCGCGGTTGATAACGGCGGGGGCGATACGCGCTCCCGCCATGTGCGCGGCCAGATGGGGCGAGCAGGGATAGCCGAACAGGTAGGGGCAGGTGGTGCCGTCGGTGTCTTCCGGCAGCAGCGGCAGGTTTTGCAGGCGGCGGTGGACAAGGATGTCGTCGGAGATGCCCGTGCAGCCGGTTTGTACGATTTTCTGGGTGATGACGGAAAAGCCCTGCCGCATCAGCTTGGCCGCCAACCAGCCGGTGGCGACGGTTTTGCCGATGCCGGTATCGATGCCGCCGACAAACAGGATTTTGCCCTGCTTACGGGTTTGGAGGCCGTCTGAAAACAGTTTATCCGCCATATTCTTCCCTCAATGCGGCAATGAGGCCGTCTGAAAGTTTGTCCAACTCATGCGGCTGCATGATAAACGGCGGCATGGTGTACACCAGTTTGCCGAAGGGACGCAGCCACACGCCGCGTTCGACGAATTTGGGCTGGAGGCGGCGCAGGTTTACGGGTTCCCACATTTCGACCACGCCGATGGCGCCCAGCACGCGCACCTCTTTCACCGCCGCAATATCGCGCGCAGGCGCAAGGGTTTCGCGCAGTTGCGCCTCAATCCGCGCCACATTTTCACGCCAGCCGCCTTCCAGCAGCAGCCTGACCGATTCGTCGGCCACGGCGCAGGCCAGCGGGTTGGCCATGAACGTCGGCCCGTGCATAAAGCAGCCCGCCGCGCCGTTGCTGACGGTGTCGGCGATATTTTTGTGCGTTACCGCGGCGGAAAGCGTGAGGTAGCCGCCGGTCAGGGCTTTGCCCAGACACATAATGTCGGGCACGACGTCTGCGTGTTCGCAGGCAAACAGCTTACCCGTGCGCCCGAAACCGGTGGCGATTTCGTCGAAAATCAACAGCACGCCGTGTTCGCGGCACAAGGCCTGCGCCCGCTTCAGATATTCGGGCGCGTAAAAATACATTCCGCCCGCCCCCTGCACGACAGGCTCCACAATCAGCGCGGCGATTTCTCCGCCGTGTTTGTCCAGCAAATCCGCCAACGGCGCAACCACCTCTTCGCGCCACGGCTCGCCGAATTTCACCGGAGGCTGCGGCAGGAAAAACTGCACCGGCAGACGCTCGGCAAACAGGCTGTGCATTCCGGTAACGGGGTCGCACACCGACATCGCGTGCCAAGTGTCGCCGTGATAGCCCGCCCGCAGCGCGGCAAACTTGCTGCGCCGCGGCGCGCCCAGCGCGTGCTGGTACTGCACCGCCATCTTCATCGCCACTTCCACCGCCACCGAACCGCTGTCGGCGTAAAACACCGTGTCCAAACCCGAAGGCAGGATGCCCAGCAGCGTCTGCGTCAGCTTTGCCGCCGCATCGTGGGTAAAACCGCCGAACATGACATGGCTCATCTTTTCAAGCTGGAGGACGGCGGCACGGTTCAGGCGCGGATGGTTGTAGCCGTGCACCGCCGCCCACCACGACGACATGCCGTCAAGCAGCCGCCTGCCGTCTTTCAGGGTAATCGTTACCCCGTCGGCCCGCTCGACCGGATAAACCGGCGCGGGATCGGCGGTGGAGGAATACGGATGCCAGATATGGCTGCGGTCAAGTTCGGTCAGGGTGCGGATGTCCATCGGATGAGTGCGGTGTGTTTTATGAACGTATATTCAAACGGCGGTCGGAAAATCTGCCGGCCGGAAAAAACAAAAGGCCGTCTGAAAACACTTCGGCGTTTTCAGACGGCCTCACTGGCCTTTAATCCACTTCGCCCGCATATTGCTCGGCGGTCAGCAGGCCGTCGTAGTCGGCAGGGTTGGCAGGTTTGATTTTGAAGAACCAGCCTGCTCCGTAAGGGTCGCTGTTGGCGGTTTCCGGCGCGCTGGGCAAATCTTCGTTGACGGCAACGACTTCGCCTGCAATCGGCGCGTACACGTCGGACGCGGCTTTCACAGACTCAACCACACCGGCTTGTTCTTCGGCGGCAAGGTTCGCGCCGACTTCAGGCAGCTCGACGAACACGATGTCGCCCAACAACTCTTGCGCATGGTGGGTAATGCCGACAGTAACGGTACCGTCGTCTTCAAGGCGCAGCCATTCGTGGCTGGCAACATATTTCAGTTCGGCTGGGATGTTGTTGCTCATGGTTTGATTCTCCATTGGTTTTTGGCTTAAAGAGTGAAGCCTTCGGATATGATCGACAGGCTGTTCTACGTTTGCTTTCAGACGGCCTTAACTTTAATAAAAGCCGTCTGAAACCGCATCAGTCAAACTGTTTTTGTCCGTTACGCACAAACGGCAGCTTCAATACGCGCACGTCCACTTCCTTGCCGCGCATCAGCACTTTGGCGGTATCGCCGTCAAAATCTTTCGGTACGCGGGCGATGGCGATGGATTGTTTCAGGCTGGGCGAGAATACGCCGCTGGTGGTTTCGCCTTTGCCTTTGTCGGTCAACACTTCCATATGCGCGCGCAGGATGCCGCCTTTGTCGAGCAGCAAACCGACCTGTTTGACGGCAATGCCTTTTTCTTTCAATGCCAACAAAGCGGCTTTGCCGACGAAATCGCGGTTTTCGTCTTTCAAATCAACCGTCCAACCCATGCCTGCTTCGAGCGGGCTGGTGTCGTCGTCCATATCGTTGCCGTAGAGGTTCATGCCGGCTTCCATGCGCAGGGTGTCGCGCGCGCCGAGGCCGCAGGGCTGTACGCCGGCTTGTTGCAGGGCTTTGAAAAATGCGATGGCTTCGGTGCCGGGCAGGATGACTTCGACGCCGTCTTCGCCGGTGTAGCCGGTGCGGGCGACAAACCAGTCGTTGCCCAAATCCGCGCCTTGGAACGGTTTGAGGTTGTGGACGACATCCGCCCATTCGGGTTTGACGGTCAGGAGTTTTTCGATGGCTTTAGGACCTTGCACGGCAAGCATTCCGAGGTCGTAGCGCGGGTTGAAGGCGACGCCGAATTCTTGTCCGACTTTGTGGAACTGGGCGGTGTCTTTCTCGCGGGTCGCGCCGTTGGATACGATGCGGTATTGGGTTTCGGCTTCGTTAGTGCGGTAAACGATCAAGTCGTCAATCACGCCGCCGTTGTCGTTGAGCAGCGCGGAATAAAGGGCTTTGCCGACGAAGGCGAGTTTGGCAACGTCGTTGGCAATCAGTTTACGAAAAAAGGCTTTAGCATTCGCTCCGGCGACGTCGGTAACGAGCATATGGGATACGTCGAACATGCCGGCGTCGGTGCGCACGGCTTCGTGTTCGGCGATTTGCGAACCATAATGGATGGGCAGCTCCCAGCCGGCAAAATCGACCAGCTTCGCGCCTGCATCTTGATGGGCTTGGTGAAACGGGGTGGTTTTCAGGGCAGTCATTCTCAGCTTCTCCGGATTTATTGTTCAGATGCCGTCCGCACATAAGCACGGAAGACCCTATCTGTCCTTGAACCTGAGATTTTCGGCATACCCGCTTGATGGCAAACCAGTCTGCTCACTGCTTTGCGCGGTTGTCTGAATGGTGGTTCAGACGGCCTTCTCCCCTTCGGTGGGTGCGATCGCACCACTCTCCAGATGTTTTATTTCAATGTGCAGTCCCTGTTGCCTGAGCGATTTAAGGGCGTTTGCGCCTTCGGCGGCTACATGTAGTTTGCTGTAACTCTCTCCTGCACATGGGGCGATTATGGCTTGAAACGCCGCTTTTGGGCAAGTTGTCTTTTATAAATTCTAACAAAACTATTAAGATTCAAATATTAATAGGATTAGTAAAAATATTATGCTTAATCAGGCATATTTTCCGCAGAATTATTCGTGAAAACTAAATTTTGCCGCACTATTGTATGTTAAATTTTTTTAGCTTATTATAAAGGGCACGAAAGCATCTGAATTGCTTGCATTTTTCATAACCATGCCGAAAATAAGGGAGACAAAATGGCATCTATTACATTGGATAAAACCGATCTGAAAATCCTTCAGGTCTTACAGGAAAACGGTCGCCTGACCAACGTCGAGCTTTCGGAACGGGTCGCTTTATCGCCGTCGCCCTGCCTGCGCCGCCTCAAGCAGCTTGAAGACGCAGGTATCATCCGCAAGTATGCCGCCCTGCTCTCCCCCGTCGCCGTCGAACTCGGCCTTCAGGCGTTTATCCGCGTATCCATCAGCAAGGCCAAGGTTGCACGCGAAGAATTTTCCGCCGCCGTACAGACGTGGCCGGAGGTGTTGAGCTGCTTTGCGCTGACCGGCGAAACCGATTATCTGCTGCATGCCTTCTTCACTGACATGAACGCTTTTTCGCATTTCGTACTGGATACGCTGCTTTCGCACGAAGGTGTGCAGGATGCCCAATCGAGCTTCGTATTGAAAGAAATCAAAAACACCACTGCCCTGCCGCTGACGCATCTGCAACGCGATTAAGGGCTTTTATCATAAAACGGCAGGCCGTCTGAAAAATCGGTTTCAGACGGCCTGATTCAGTTTGACCAGCTAAAAAAAGTCCACTTAGCAACCGTATTTTTAACTTCGTCGGGTAAAAATACCAAAAAACATAGAACAATTTAAAAATCAGACTGTTCAGCTTTCGATTTCCTCAAAATGATCCCGCATCCGCACATATCAAAATAACCGCCCTATACAGAATGTTTTTCCGACGGTACACCGGGTTGAAAACCAAAGGTCTGTTAGAGGTTTTTTTAAAAATCCTTTAAAAACAAAATATTGTATCGTGCCGTTACACCATCAGCAACGGCTAACGACATCTACAGTAAAGCGGATCGGATACTCGTATTCGGCAAACCGTCGGGATTCCAAAACTTTCCAACAATGCCAGCCCTATCCGTAGTGCCGGATTCGATAATCCAACCTACCGTTTGATTTTTTGATACGGAAAGCGCAGCGTTCCTCCCCTACGGTCGCCATATCGGGTTCGGGCAATTGCAAAATGCCGTTTAACAGTTGTAGGGGCGTATTTTACACCCGCTCTGCGCGGACGGTGGCGACAAGCCAAAATAATACAACCTCCTTCATGAGCTTACGCAAGTCCGCTTTGCCCCACCGCGCGGGAGGGAATCCATCTTTAAAATTCTATTTATTGGAATATACCGGGCAGTACATTAAAGCTATATCATTGAATTATTTAATTTAATTTGCAATAAGGGTAAACAAAAAAACAAATAAAAATTACAAAAAAATACAAAAAAAAATGGAACAAATATTAGGATATATACTCCAACTGTTAAGTTCTCAGTATTTTCTTTATGAGGACTTGTAATTTTTAAGTTGTAAGTTATATAATTAGTTATATATTACTTTTTTATTAAGGAGTTATTCTTATGCAAGAGCTGAAAATCAATGAGCTGGAACAGGTTTCTGGTGGTTTTTTACCCGCATTAGCAGCAGGAGCCATTATTCTCGTAGCTGGCTGGGGATATAATGACGGACGTACAGATAAGTACAGATAAAAGGAACTAACCAGTTCTTTAAGCTGAATTTGAAAAATTGAAAGGAAATTTTTATGAATGCTAAAAATATGCACGAATTAGAGTTGCACGATTTAGAACGAGTTGCCGGCGGCGGTGATTTTAACCCTAACAAGTTGTTATTTGCTATTAGCCCGCTCTATGCTGTATCTTATACTGTTGGTTATTTCTTCTAACTAATAGAGCTAATAGAGCCTGAAAAAGATGCGTTAAAACGCATCTTTTTCTTTAGATTTAGGGGTTGCGAGAGCTGCCAATATTAAAGAAGTATGTTATAAAATTAAATCAAAAAGATTTGGAAACAGTTTCCGGTGATATTAATTGGCTTTTCCCCTATCCTCCTATTGAAATCCCCTATAGCGCACCGTCGGATAACTTGGATCGGCAAAACCAAAGGAGGATGCCGAATCCGCTGTTGCCCAACGGCCGCAAACATACTGTATAATCAGGAATCATTATCAGATTCCCCGCGTATCTTCTCATACGCACCGACACACACCGTTTCCGCCATGCTTATCCGCTATTTCTTCTGGACTTGCGGCGCGCTCTCGCTGGCATTGGGCATTATCGGCATTTTCCTGCCGATATTGCCGACTACGCCGTTCGTATTGCTCGCTGCGGCCTGCTGGGCGAAAGCCTCGCCGCGTTTCCACCGCTGGCTGCACCGGCATCCCCGCTTCGGCCCGATGGTGCAAAACTGGGAGCGCAACCGCGCCGTACCGCGGCGGGCGAAATACTTCGCATTCAGTATGATGACGGTCTCGTGCCTGTTTTTGTTTTGGCGGTTTCCCGAAAAATGGTGGATAGGCGCAGTATCGGCAGGATTCTGTTTCTGTGTGGCGGTTTGGATGTGGCGGCTGCCGGATTCATGAGCGAAGGCCGTCTGAAAATTGTTTTCAGACGGCCTTCCCTTATTATGGCCCTGCCGGTCCCGTTCTGCATCGGGAACGTAAATTTTCGCTAAAATCAATTTGTTCTAATACTTCGATAGACTGTTTATCCCATTTGGTTAAGTACCGATTATTTCAGCATTTTATCGGCAAACCCGCGTATTTCCTACTTTTCCCTACATCACCGCCCGCCATTCCCGCCTGCTCCCGAACCGGTATCTTGCTGGAATCTGTGTTTTTTTTCCTTTACAATCAAACGGACGGTTCCTGCCGAACCAAGACCGTCGCGAATCCGTATCGGCCGCTTGTTTTCAGACGGCCTGACGTGTTCGCCACAAGAAAAAGAAGGAACACTGCCATGCGACCATACCTTGTCTGCTTCGCCCTGCTGCTGCCCGCCGCAGCCCGCGCCGCCGATTTTCACGGTGAGGAACTCGGCCTCCTTTGGGGCTTGCCGTTTGCCCTCATCCTGCTCTCCATCGCACTCTGCCCTCTGCTGCTGCCCAATTTTTGGCACCATCATTTCGGTAAAATCACCGCCTTTTGGACGGTGCTGTTTTTGGTACCGCTGGTGGCGGTGTTCGGTTTTGACGCGGGAGTGCATACCGTCGTCCACGCCTTGGTGGAAGAATATATCCCGTTTATCCTGCTGCTTCTTGCGCTTTATACGATTTCGGGCGGTATTTTGGTGTGGGGCAACCTGCACGGCTCGCCCAAACTCAACACCGCGCTGCTGGCCATCGGCACGGCACTGGCATCGGTCATGGGCACGACCGGCGCGGCGATGCTGATGATACGCCCGCTGCTGAAGGCTAACGACAACCGCAAACACCAAGTGCATGTGGTCGTTTTCTTCATCTTTCTGGTGGCCAATATCGGCGGCGGACTGACGCCGCTGGGTGATCCGCCACTGTTTCTCGGTTTCCTGAAAGGTGTGGAGTTTATGTGGACGGTACGCCATATGATGCCGCCCGTGTTAATCAGTGCGGCGGTTCTGCTGGCGGTATTCTATATATTCGACAGCATCCTGTACGCAAGAGAAGACGAAATCAAACAGAAAGACCCGACGCCCGACAGCAAATTGCAGATTTTCGGCAAATGGAATTTCCTGCTGTTGGCGGGCGTGGTCGGTGCGGTGCTGCTATCGGGCGTATGGAAGCCCGACCATCCGGGTTTTGACATTCTGGGCAGCCATTATGCCCTGCCGAACTTGGTGCGCGACATCATCTTGCTGGCACTGACGGTCGTTTCGCTCGCCATCACGCCCAAACAGGTGCGCGCGGGTAACGAATTTAATTTCGAACCGATTATCGAAGTGGGCAAACTGTTCCTCGGTATCTTCATCACCATCTCGCCGGTTTTGGCCATCCTGAAGGCGGGCGAGGCGGGCGCGCTCCACAGCGTGGTTTCGCTGGTGCACGATGAAGCGGGCAACCCCATCAATACTATGTATTTCTGGATGAGCGGCCTGCTTTCGGCCTTCCTCGACAACGCGCCGACCTATCTGGTGTTCTTCAATATGGCCGGCGGCAACGCGCAGGCCCTGATGACCGGCCCGCTGTTCCACAGCCTGCTGGCGGTTTCGATGGGTTCGGTATTTATGGGGGCGGTAACCTACATCGGCAACGCACCGAACTTTATGGTCAAGGCCATCGCCGAACAACGCAAAGTCAAAATGCCTTCCTTCTTCGGCTATATGGCATGGTCGGCAGTAATACTGATGCCGCTGTTTGCGCTGCTGACCGTGATTTTCTTCGTACTCCAGTTGATTTGAACAATAAGCCGACAAGGCCGTCTGAAAAGGTTTCAGACGGCCTTTCTGTTTGACGCAGATTCCGCCGATACTTGTTTCTGCATCTAAAAAGCCATATCCTATTCATTAAAGAATGATTGAAGGCCGCCTGAAAGCCCGCCGAACACAACCAACTGCCCATCCTCTTATCGTAATCCACCGACTCAAGGAGACTGTTATGTTGGAAATTGAAAATGCCGTCAGCGAAACCCTGCTCATTCCCCTTTACATCAAATATCTGTCCTCACAGCAACCCGACCCGATTCTGTACGATGCGGCCGCCTGCCGGCTGATACCGCAGATTGAATACGATTTCTCCAAATTCGACCATGCCTACCGCAGCATTGCCGGCACCGCCATCCGTGCGCATTATTTCGACAATATGACTGCCGACTTTATCCGCCACCGAAAAAATCCAGTCATCGTCGAGTTAGGCTGCGGCTTGGACAGCCGTCATGAGCGGCTTGGCAATCGCGCGGGAGAAGCGCCGTTTTACCTGCTCGACCTGCCCGACGTCATCGCCCTGCGCGAAAAACTGCTGCCGCCGCGTGCCGGAGAAACCCTGATTGCCGCTTCGGCTTTCGACGAGGAATGGATGGACAATCTGCTCCAAAGCCATCCCGACGCACAATTCTTATTCCTCATCGAAGGCGTGCTGATGTATTTTCCAAAAGAAAACGTACGCGACCTGTTTCAAAAGCTGGCGCAGCGTTTCCACGGCAGCGAAATCCTCTTTGATGTAACCAGCACTTGGATGACGAAGGTTTCCGACCGGCACGATGCGCTGAAACACACACGCGCCCGCTTCGCATTCGGCTGCGACAACGACCGCGAACCCGAACTGTGGGCGGCCAACCTGCATATGATTGCGGCCAAATATCTGGCGACCGATTTTCCGGCATGGAAAAAAACCGGCTTTTTCTCCTACTGGATCATGCGGCTGTTCCCCCCCATGCGGAATTCCTACCGGTTCCTTTATTACCGTGTCGACTGACATTTGAATGAAAAATAAACGCCTCAAGACAAAAGGCCGTCTGAAACATATGTTTCAGACGGCCTTTTTACCGTTTTCTAATCAGGGCTTAAAGAAAAACACAAAAATCTTGTCCGCAGCGGCCCGTTTGTTTATTTCATATCCAACCTGCGTAATGCCGCCTGCGCTTCCTTATCGCCTGCGGCCGCGGATTTCTTATACCAGTCCAGAGCTTCCTTCACATCGTCAGATTCGGCCAAGCGGCCCAAAGCGGTCATCGCAGGTGCGGAAATATGGTCGCCGCGGCGGGCGGATTCCTGATACCAGTCTACCGCCTCACTTATACTTTTGGAGATACCGAGACCGTGTTCATAACAATATGCCAGCCAGTATTGTGCGGTAATGTCGCCTTTGTCGGCAGCTTTCTTAAATTCGGCGGCGGCACGGCCGGCATTCTGACGGACGCCGTAGCCGTTGAGATACATCAATCCGATATAACGCTGGGCTTTGACGTGCCCCGCAGCGGAGGCTTGGGTAAAAATAGTCAGGGCTTCGTCGTAATCCCGCCGGTTAAACGCTTCTATGCCTCTGTCCAGCAGATACGCCGCCTGCCCCTCTGCCGCATTCTGCCGCCCGAACTCTCCGCCGCCCGAATGAATGGGGGCGGCGGTCGCACTCAGAATAATGCCGACAAACAGGACAAACATCCGTTTCATGTGTTTCACCTCATAGGTTGATTGCTCGGAATTATAATGCCGTCTGAAAAGACATTGGCCGCAATCCGGCTGAATTGATGCTGTTTTTATGTTACATTACAATTCTTTGCGAGCGCATAGCAGACTTGTGTAACAAAATTCCAAAGGAGATTCCCATGACCGCGCCGACAGATTTTATCCGTCCGGAAATCAAAAACATGACCGCCTATCATGTAACTGATGTCCCCGAAAACTTCATCAAACTGGATGCGATGGAAAGCCCGTACCACCCGTTTGCCCGCTCACCCGCCTTACTGGAGGAATGGGCGCGGCTTCTGGCGCAATCTCCGGTCAACCGTTACCCCAACCCCGCATCTTGCGGCCTGCAACCCGCATTGCGCAAAGCGTTCGGCATTCCTCAGGCAGCGCAGATTGCCCTAGGCAACGGTTCGGACGAACTGATCCAGTTCCTGACTATGCTGGTAGCCAAACCCGGCGCAACCGTACTCGCGGTGGAACCCAGTTTCGTTATGTACCGGCACAACGCCCTGCTTTACGGCATGAATTATGTCGGCATACCGCTGAGAGAGGATTTCTCCCTAGACTTGCCCGCCATGCTGCAAGCAGTTGAAACACACAATCCCGCGTTGGTCTTTATCGCCTACCCCAACAATCCGACCGGCGTATGTTTTAAGCGCGAAGAAGTGGAAGCTATCATCCGCGCGGCCAAAGGCATCGTGGTTGTAGACGAAGCCTACGGCGCCTTCAGCCGCGACAGCTTCCTGCCGCAGGCGGGCGGTTTTGAAAATCTGGTGGTCATGCGCACGGTCAGCAAAATCGGTTTTGCCGGTATCCGTATCGGCTATGCGTCCGCCGGCGAATTAATTATAAAGGAACTGGTAAAAATATTGCCGCCTTACAATATGAACCAACTCAGCCTGGCCACCGCCGCATTCGCTTTGGAAAATTTTGAAGTAATTGATGATACTATATTGAAATTAAAAGAAGAACGGGAAAGAATGTTTGAAGAATTATCCTACTTTAGCCGTTTGAAAACCTTTCCGAGCGAGGCAAATTTCATTACCGTCCGCGTGCCGGATGCACTTGAATTATTCCAGACAATGAAGGACAATAAAATTCTGATAAAAAATCTGCACGGACAACATCCTCTGCTTAATCAATGCGTACGGATTACTATCGGTTCTCCCGAACAAAACGATGCGGTATTGTCCGTTATCCGTCGGCTTTACGTTTAAACTTAAGCCGAACTTTACTGGAATAGGAATTTCGTTATGACCAAAACACAACTTCACTTAACAAACTTCTACCAACTGGTGGAAGAAGCAGGCTCGCTTACCGCGCTGGCTCGCAAATGCGGCTACGACAATTCGGCCTCGCTGTCGCAGCTCAAACGCCGGTTGGAAACGCAGGCGGAAGACGAATCGGCACGCGGCATCCGTCCCAGCCTTGCCGCCAAACTGGAAGCCGGCATGGGCAAGCGCAAAGGCTGGTTGAGCCGCGACCACAGCAAAGATAAAGAAAAAGCCGCCGCCAGAATTACGGCGGAAGCTGCCGAAAATTTTATTATGCCGTCTGAAGTTGTGATTTCCACCGAAGGCCGCTTCGTTACCGTAACCCGCAATACCCGCGAAACCCAAATCACCCTCTCCCTAAACTTGGACGGCACCGGTCAAAGCCGCCTCGATACCGGCGTTCCTTTCCTTAGCCACATGCTCGACCAAATCGCCCGCCACGGCATGATTGATTTAGAAATTACCTGCAAAGGCGACACCTATGTCGACGACCATCATACCGTTGAAGACATCGGCATCGTATTCGGCCAAGCCCTGAAACAGGCTTTGGGCGACAAAGCCGGTATCCGCCGTTACGGACATGCCTATGTGCCTCTGGACGAATCCTTAAGCCGCGTGGTTTTGGATTTGTCAGGCCGTCCGGGGCTGATATACAACGTTGATTTCGTCCGCGCTTGGATAGGCCGGTTCGACGTGGACTTATTCAGCGAATTTTTCCACGGCATCGTCAACCACAGCATGATGACACTGCACATCGACAACCTGCGCGGCAACAATGCGCACCATCAGGCGGAGACCGTATTCAAAGCCTTCGGCCGCGCACTGCGCGAAGCAGTCGAACCCGATGCCAGGCTGGCCGGCGGAATGCCCTCTACTAAAGGCACGCTGACCGACTAAGACCGCCAGACAATGCTGCCCGTATTTTTACTGTTGCTGTTCGGCGCGCTGCAAACCCGCCTGTTGCCGCAAATTCCTGCGCTGGCATGGGCGGCGGTGTTTTTCAGCATCATCTTTCTCGCAGGAATCACCGTCTTCCACGGTGAAACTTCGCTCGTCGCTACCTGCGCACTCGGTTTCTACGCATGGGGTTACTTCATCCTGCTGCGCCGCTGGCAAAATAAAGCGCGTTCCGTCCGCATCACACTCTATCTGGCCGGCGCGCTGTTTCCGCTGACCCTTATCTGGTTGTTTTTGGCCAATATCTGAACAAGCTGTACGCCAACCGGTTTATCCCAATCCGACAAGGCCGTCTGAAAATATCCGAAACGTATTTTCAGACGGCCTTTTATATTCTTATTGAATATTACCCGATAAGAATATCGCATACGGAAGTATAAAAACCCTGATTTAATAATATATAACGTCTTAACTCTAATTTAATTTTGAACTTTCTAACAAAATTATTACCTAAAAGCCCGAACTTTAAATATATTCTCAAACTTTTTACAAAAACACCTCAAAAACATGGAAACCCATACGATTTCCCGCTTCTAGCAAGACGGTATCCCTTCACTTTACGGGAAGCACAGCCTAAAGATTACGCGAAAAGTTTTTCAAAAGAAACTATCAGCGTGATGAATATTTTTTAACAATGTGCACCGAACGTCGGAAACAAGGAACATTCACTTATGGCTATCACTATAGGTACAAAGCGGCCGATAACGATCCCATCAGCCCCTTCAAACAGCGTCGTCATTGCCAGCGCCAAAACTCCGAGCGGCAAAACCTACCATGTTTACCAGAGCAAAACCCACGGCAGATATATAGATGCCGCCGAATTCGGCACGGACGCCAGCGGCCGTACCGACAGCCTGCCTGCCATTAAAAACGCGCTCAAGGCCGCCCATTCCGCCCACGCTTCGGTTTATCTCAGCGGCAAACTCTACGTTTCAGACACCATCGTCATCGACAAAACCCTCAGCAGTGTCCAAGGAATTATCGGCAACGGCATGGGCAATACGACCATCAGCTTCAACAAAGCGCAAAAAGGGATATTCAACTCAGACACCAACGAAACCGACATCCGTGAAAACGCGGGAATCTTGGTGGACGGTGTGGACGGCGTCAGCATCAAGAACCTGTCGGTCAAATACACCCATACCGATTTCTACCGCAAAGGCTTGAGCTATTTCGGCAAAGTCAGCGGCATTTTAGTCAACGATGCCGACAATACTTTGATCAGCGGCGTAGAAGTGTCGGGGGCCAACCGCGCGGGCGTCGTCTTCACCTCAACCGCCGCCCTGCAAGAAGACCCCGCCAAAAAAGGCATGACTTTCAAAGCCCGGGTACAAAACGGTGAACTCAACGAAACCCACGACAATCTGCCCACCGGCGAAAACAACCGTATCGAAAACAGCTACCTGCACCACAACCGCGTCGCCGGCGCCTTGGTTTCCTATCAGGAAAAATTCGTCGCAGACAACAACACTTTCTCCTACAACGGCCATGCCGGAGACGGCGGCACCGGCTACGGCATCGCCACCATGGCAGGCAGCTACAATTTCGGCGTTACCTTCAGCAACAACCGTACCGACCACAACTACCGCAAAGGCTTGGACGTCCACGACGGCACCGACATCGTCATCAGCAACAATATCTCCAACGGCGACCGGATGTACGGCATCGCCGTATACAACCGCCAGTTTGCAATGGAAAACGTCAAAATCACCGGCAACACCATTATCCAAGACGCCAAATTCCGCCTGCTCCACGACGACAATGCCGAATGCACCTACTACGGCTATTCAGGCATCCAACTGCAAACCAACACGCAGAACAAAAACCTGTATACCCACGACAACGCCCGCTACGAAATCAGCGGCAACACCATTTCCGGTCTGACTCTTTTCAAAGACGACATACACACTTACGGCATCGAATTCCGCAACCACGAAAACACCGCCAGTTACAATCTGGACATTACCGGCAACACCATCAACGGCACATCCAGCCGTTATCTGATTGCCGCCATCAACGACACCACGATGGGCAACAATGCAGGCTTGGGTTCCGGCAACATCAACATCAGCGGCAATACCGCCCAAATCGGCGAAATCGCCGCAGATACCGTTCCGGTATATGTCGAAGAAAAAAGCGCCACCCTTACTCAGCGCGGCAGCGTAAACGTTGGCAACAACGACATTGCCATCGGCCAATCCAACGGTTCGGCGGAAGCCGTCCGCCTCATCGGCAACGCCAAAACCTACACCGTACACGACAACCACTTCAAACTGGGCGGCGTCGTGGACAAAGCCATCATCGACATCATCAGCACCAGCAAAGCCGCATCCAGCGCCACCATCAACAACAACACGCTGGAAACCCCGTTGAAAAAAGACCTGTACAGCTACTGGATGCAGGCCGACCACGCCTCATACATCGCCATCGACAACACCCATAACGGCAAAAATCTCTCCACCGCATCCAACTTCAACACGCCCACACTGAAATCCTTTCTTTCCGCCCAAACGGCCACCGAAGCCGCTGACGTTTCGTCCACCTATACCGTGGATGCCGACTCCATTCCGCTGTCGACCCTGTTGTCTTCCACCGGCACCGCACAGGCCGGTTCGGTGCATATCGACGTTCCCCATACCGCCGCAACCGAATACGCCTTGAACGAAACCTTCACCGTCGATAAAGACAAAACCCATTCCCACCTTTAAACCGCCGTCTTTTCAGACGGCCCGACGTACCGGCCGGCAGCGTCCCTTTCCAAGGCCGTCTGAAACCTCATCCCTTCTTTCAGACGGCCTGCCCCGTATGTATAATGGCCCCAACCGTGCCGTAGCGCGGTTTGACAACATCACGCAAAGGAGCAGACACAATGTCAAACAACGAATACACACAAATCGGCTGGATAGGCTTGGGCCAAATGGGCAACCCGATGGTAACGCGCCTGCTCGATGCGGGCATCGAAGTCGGCGTTTACAACCGCTCGCCCGACAAAACCGCCGACTTGCAAACCAAAGGCGCGAAAGTTTACCCAAGCAGTACCGAACTCGTCCGTACTTATCCCGTCATTTTCCTGATGGTTTCCGACTACGCCGCCGTCCTCAACATCCTCAACGAAGACATCCGCAAAGAGCTTGACGGCAAAATCATCGTCAACATGAGCACCATCGCCCCCTCAGAAAATCTCGCCGTCAAAGCCATCGTCGAAGCCGCGGGCGGACAGTTCGCCGAAGCCCCCGTCTCCGGCTCCGTCGGCCCCGCCACCAACGGCACGCTGCTGATTCTTTTCGGCGGCGAAGAAGGCGTTTTAAACCCCTTGCAAAAAGTGTTTGGCATCCTCGGCAAAAAAACCTTCCACTTCGGCAACGTCGGCAAAGGCTCCGGCGCGAAACTCGTACTCAATTCGCTCTTGGGCATCTTCGGCGAGGCATACAGCGAAGCCATGCTGATGGCGCAGCAATTCGGCATCGATACCGACACCATCATCGAAGCCGTCGGCGGTTCCGCCATGGATTCGCCCATGTTCCAGACCAAAAAATCCCTGTGGGCCAGCCGCGAATTTCCGCCCGCTTTCGCCCTCAAACACGCCTCCAAAGACCTCAACCTCGCCGTCAACGAATTGAAACAGGCCGGCAATTCGCTTCCCGCCGTCGAAACCGTTGCCGAAAGCTACCGCGAAGCAGTTCGTGCCGGATACGGCGAACAAGACGTCGCCGGAGTCTATCTGAATCTGGCGAAGGAATAAGTTTTATCCAAAACCGCAAAAAGGCCGTCTGAAAATTCTTTTTCAGACGGCCTTTTTGCGGTTTTGCCGAACTTGCCGTAAAACTCCCCGCTGCTCTTGCAGGTATTGCCAATCATTTCCTTCACTTCATCAAGATGCTAAGTGCGGGCATCCTAAAGCGCCGTCGGGTGCACGGCTTTCTTCAATCAGTACCACGCCGTTTTTTTGCTACAATGCCTTTATCGAACCGGACAGCCGTCTGCCGAAAGGAACCATCACATGAAAGTCGCCGTCGTCGATTACGGCATGGGCAACCTGCACTCCGTACTCAAATCCGTACAGGCCGCGCAAAGCCTGTCGGGCAAAACCGCCGAAATCTACCTGACCGACCGTCCCGAAGACGTGTCGGCCGCCGACAAAATCATCTTCCCCGGACAGGGCGCGATGCCCGACTGCATGGCCGCGCTGCGCAAAAGCGGCTTGGGCGAAGCGGTTGCGGACGGCCTGGAAAACAAACCGTTTTTCGGCATCTGCGTCGGCGCGCAATTATTGTTCGAACACAGCGAAGAAGGCGATACCGCCGGACTGGGCCGCTTCAAAGGCCGCGTCAAACGCTTCCTCCCGAACCAAACCGATGCGCAGGGCAACCGGTTAAAAGTACCGCACATGGGCTGGAACACAGTACGCCAAACCCGTCCGCACCCCTTGTTTAAAGACATCGCCCCAAACTCGCGCTTTTACTTCGTCCACAGCTATTACTTTGCCCCCGAAGACTCCAACGTCGTTTTGGGTACCAGCGAATACCCGCACGAATTCGCCTGCATCGTCGGCAAAGACAACGTATTCGCCACCCAGTTCCACACGGAAAAAAGCCACGATGCCGGCCTGCTGCTGTTACGCAATTTTTTGGATTGGAACGGCGGCTGACGGCCGGTGCGGCAACAGCGTTCCCCGCGCGCGGCTGTAACCGGCGTCCTCATGCCGTCTGAATCCAATATGCAACAAAACCACCGTTTTTTCTGCGGTAAAACGTCATTACATTTATATATTCGCGCTAAAAATCGCTAATTTGTGTAAAATAGATTTTGAGCATTGTCAAACCCCGTTTCAGACGGCCTGTTTGAACTCCGGCCCGCCTGAAACCGAACTGCAAATGGAAACAAAATGTTACTGATTCCGGCAATCGATTTGAAAGAAGGCCGCTGCGTGCGGCTGAAACAGGGGCTGATGGAGCAGGCGACGGTATTCTCCGATTCACCCGCCGAAACCGCGCTGCACTGGCTCAAGCAAGGCGCGCGCCGCCTGCACTTGGTGGACTTGAACGGCGCATTCGTCGGCATACCGAAAAATTTTCCGGCCATCAAATCCATTCTGGCGGAAGTCTCCAACGACATTCCCGTGCAGTTGGGCGGCGGCATCCGCGATTTGGCAACCATTGAAAAATATTTGGATTTGGGCCTGGCCGATGTCATTATCGGCACGGCGGCAGTGAAAAATCCCGATTTCGTGCGCGAAGCGTGCAAAGAATTTCCCGGGCAGATTATCGTCGGGCTGGACGCCAAAGACGGCATGGTGGCGATAGACGGCTGGGCGACAGTAACGGAACACCGCGTTGCCGATTTGGCGAAACGGTTTGAAGAAGACGGCGTCAACGCCATCATCTACACCGACATCGGCCGCGACGGCATGATGAGCGGCGTAAACGTCGAAGCAACGGTCAAACTCGCCCAAGCGGCCGCCGTTCCGGTCATCGCATCGGGCGGCCTGACCAATCTGGACGACATCCGCGCCTTGTGTGCCGTCGAAAAACACGGCGTGGCGGGCGCGATTACCGGCCGCGCGATTTACGAGGGCAGCATCGATTTCGCCGAAGCGCAAAAATTGGCGGACGCACTGAGTGCCGCCTAAGCGCCACCATACTTTTCAGACGGCCTTTCCGCCGTATCAGGCCGTCTGAAAACCAACAGGTTTCCTGCCGCATTAAAAAAGCCAACAGGCAGGTTTTTTATTGTTTTTTTATCTGATATTTTTTCTGTTTTTAGGGGACATATTATGTTGGAAGCGTTTGTATTGGGCTTTTGGATAATTTGGTCGTCCAACCGCGACATCTACGCCCTGAGCGAAAGCCTTTGGTTCACCCTGCTGGCCGCCGTCCTCCATCAGTTGACCGATTTTTCCATGCCCGTCATCGACCAGCAATGGATGATGTCCAACGGCGCATTGTGGCTGTATGTGGCCGTCGCGTTTTACCTCGTCAACCGGTTGAGCAACAGCTTTATGGCCACCATGCTGATGGCCGCCGCCGCAAGCATCGGCTACTACCAACTCGCCGCACACCTGCCCGACTGGATTTCCGGCCTGTCCGCTTAAATCTGGCCGGCAAATATTTTCCCTCCGCAACCGTTTCCGTTTATAGTATGGCTATCCCGCCGGACAAACGGCGGACATTCTCGCTCCGGAGGAAAAATATGGCACTGGCAAAACGCATCATCCCCTGTCTCGACGTTAAAGACGGCCGCGTCGTCAAAGGCGTAAACTTCCTCGGTTTGCGCGATGCTGGCAACCCCGTCGATGTCGCCAAACGCTACAACGACGAAGGCGCGGACGAACTGACCTTTCTCGACATCACCGCCTCCTCCGACAACCGCGACACTATTTTGCACGTCATCGAAGACGTTGCCTCACAGGTTTTCATTCCGCTGACCGTCGGCGGCGGCGTACGCACCGTAGCCGACATCCGCCGCCTGCTCAATGCCGGCGCGGACAAAGCCAGCATCAACACCGCTGCTGTAACCAATCCCGATTTAGTCAACGAAGCCGCCGGATTTTTCGGTTCGCAAGCCATCGTCGTCGCCGTCGATGCCAAAGCCGTCAATCCCGAAAACACCCGATGGGAAATCTTCACCCACGGCGGGCGCACGCCGACGGGCTTGGACGCAGTCGAATGGGCGGTTGAAATGCAGCGGCGCGGCGCGGGCGAAATCTTGCTCACCAGCATGGACAGGGACGGTACGAAACAAGGCTTCAACCTGCCGCTAACCCGCGCCGTCAGCGAAGCAGTCGATATTCCCGTCATCGCCTCCGGCGGCGTTGGTAACGTGCAGCATTTGATTGACGGCATCAAAGAGGGCAAAGCGGATGCCGTGCTTGCCGCCAGTATTTTCCACTTCGGCGAAGTCAGTATCCGCGATGCGAAGCTCGCCATGCGCGAAGCCGGAATCGAAGTGCGGCTGTGAGGTTTTGAACCTTGCCATCAAAAGGCCGTCTGAAAAATATTGTCCGTGAAAATGGTGTAACCCGAATGCCGAACATAAACGAACCCCTGCTCAGCGCCGTCAAATTCGACGAAAAAGGCTTAGTCTGCGCCATCGCCCAAGACCGGCAGACCTGCCGCGTGCTGATGGTTGCATGGATGAACGCCGAAGCCCTGCAAAAAACCGTGGAAACCGGTTTCGCCCACTATTACAGCCGCTCGCGCCAAAAACAATGGATGAAAGGCGAAGAATCGGGGCACACGCAAAAGGTGTACGAATTGCGCCTCGACTGCGACGGCGACGCCATCGTGATGCTGATAGACCAAAACGGCGGCATCGCCTGCCATACGGGACGCGAAAGCTGTTTCTACAAAGTCTGGAAAGACGGCGCATGGCAGACGGTTGACACAGTGCTGAAAGACGAAGAGGCGATTTACGGGCATAAACACCCTTAGAGCGAACCGCCAACGAAGCGGCCGTTTCACCTTGGACGTCTGAAATCAAATTAAGAAAGCCCCTCATGACCAATTCCATCCTCACCGCCATCCAAAACACCATAGACTCGCGTAAAGGCGGCGATCCCGAAGCCTCCTACGTCGCCCAGCTTCTCCACAAAGGCGAAGACAAAATCCTCAAAAAAGTCATCGAAGAAGCGGGTGAAGTGCTGATGGCTTCGAAAGACGGCGGCGGCGAACACCTCGTTTACGAGGTAGCCGACTTATGGTTTCACACCATGGTCCTTTTGGCGCATCACGGCCTGCGCGCCGAAGACGTGCTGAACGAGCTTGCACGCCGCCAAGGTTTGTCGGGGCTGGCCGAAAAAGCCGCCCGCAAAGAGCCGTAGGCTGCCGCGCCGATACTTCCCAGCGCCCGCCGAACTGTATTACAATCCGCCCTGATGCGTACCCGCACTTGCCGGATACGATGAAACATTAAGTTCAGGCCGTCTGAACCGATATTGTGATTTTCAGACGGCCTCTCGGAGCATAACCATGAGCGACTGTATTTTCTGCAAAATCGCAGACAAAGAAATCCCTGCAAACACCGTGTACGAAGACGGCGAAATGCTGTGTTTCAAAGACATCCGCCCCGCCGCACCGGTTCACCTGCTGCTGATTCCGAAAGTGCATTTCGACTCGCTGGCGCACGCGCGGCCGGAACATGAAGCACTGTTGGGCAAAATGATGCTGAAAGTGCCGCAGATTGCCGAAAAATCAGGATTGACCAACGGTTTCAAAACAGTCATCAACACCGGCAAAGGCGGCGGGCAGGAAGTCTTCCACATCCACATCCACATCATGGGTACGCCTGCCTGAGCGGCGCGGCAACCTCTCGGCCCGCCATATTAATATGGCAGATACAATAGATATACAAAATAAAGGAACGAACAATGGGTAGCTTCTCGGTAACACACTGGATCATCGTTTTGATTATCGTGGTTTTGGTGTTCGGCACTAAAAAATTGCGCAATGTCGGCAAAGATTTGGGCGGCGCGGTACACGATTTCAAAAAAGGCCTAAACGAAGGCACCGAAGGTCAGAGTGCAAAAAAAGACGAAGTCATCGAACATAAAAAAGACGAAGAAGACAAAGCCTGATTTATGTTTGATTTCGGTTTAGGCGAGCTGCTGCTGGTAGGCGTGGTCGCCCTGATTGTAATCGGCCCCGAACGCCTGCCGAAGGCGGCGCGGATGGCGGGCAATATGGTCGGCAAACTGCAACGGCTGGTCAGCAGCGTCAAGCAGGAACTGAACACGCAGATCGAACTGGAAGAATTGCGTAAAGCCAAACAGGAATTCGAATCTGCGGCTTCGCAATTTAAAGACGATTTGAAAGAAATCGGCGGCGACACGCAAAACGACTTGAACGAAATTTCAGACGGCCTCAAACCGTGGGAGCGGCTGCCCGAACAGCGAACTCCCGCCGATTTCGGTGTCGACGAACACGGCAACCCGCTGCCTCAAACAGAAAGCGCGCAAACAGAGGAAACCGTATTCGACGACAACGGACAGCCCGTCGCACCTGTTTCGGCCCCCAACGCCGACAATGCCTACGATGCGGACAAAGCATGGCATGATTACCTGACCTTGTCTGCAAGGCCGTCTGAAACGCCTGAAGTCAGCTATATCGAAACTCTCCCTGCCGCTCCCGCAGTCTTGCACACTGCTTCGCTTCGCAAACAGGCCATGAGCCGAAAACGCGATTTGCGTCCGAAATACCATGCCAAACCCAAACTTCGCATCCGTAAAAAGTGAGCCGACGGTGTCTGATTCCCAAACCGAACAACCTACCCAGCCCCTTATCGAGCACCTGCTGGAACTGCGCCGCCGCCTGATGTGGATAGTGGGCGGCATTTTGGTGTGTTTTCTGGCATTGGCGCCGTTTGCCCAGCAACTCTATTCTTTTGCGGCGCAGCCGCTGATGGCGGCGTTGCCGAAAGATACCAGTATGATTGCCACCGATGTGGTCGCGCCGTTTTTCGTGCCGATAAAGGTTACGCTGATGGCGGCATTCCTCATTTCCCTGCCGCACACGCTGTATCAGATTTGGGCGTTCGTCGCGCCCGCGCTGTATCAGAACGAAAAGCGGCTGGTGCTGCCCTTGGTGTTGTCGAGCCTGATTCTGTTTTTCACCGGCATGGCGTTCGCCTACTATCTGGTTTTTCCCCTGATTTTCAAATTTCTGACCGGCATCACCCCCGTGGGTGTCAGCATGTCTACCGACATCGACAAATATCTGTCGTTTATCTTGGGCATGTTCGTCGCGTTCGGTACGACGTTTGAAGTGCCGGTGGTGGTGGTTCTGCTGGCGCGTATGGGAATTGTGGACACGGAAACGCTCAAAAGGGCGCGGCCTTATGTGATTGTAGGGGCGTTTATCGTCGCCGCCGTCATCACGCCGCCCGACGTCGTGTCGCAGATTCTGCTGGCCGTGCCGCTGATTATCCTTTACGAGGCGGGGATTTGGTTCAGCCGCTTTACCAAGCCGGTTGATCGGGATAACGCAAACGACACGCCGCAGCCGCCCGCACAAGTTTAACTTCAATACATACATAGGCCGTCTGAAACAAAATTCCTGTTTCAGACGGCCTTTTATTTGGCTGCGAAATGCAACGCGCCCACTGGTTTTCTGTATAATCCGATATTCCCTTTTCCGGCAAAAAGCCAAATGAAACAACGCTCAGTAAATATATCCGCCCGCAAACCCCTACCGTATGCGGCGGCCTGCGCCAGCCTGCTGGCGCTGATTGCCGTCAGTCTCGCTTGGGAACTTTGGATTGCTCCGTTGCGCGAGGGCGGTTCGTGGCTGGCACTCAAGGCATTGCCGCTGTGCCTGCCGTTGTCGGGCATTCTCAAAGGCAGGGTTTATACCTACCAATACAGTTCGATGCTGGTTCTGATTTATTTCGCCGAAGCCGTTATGCGCCTCTTTGACGCCGCGCCCGCCGGACGCCTCTGCGCGGCGGCGGCCGCCGTATGCTGCACGGTGTTTTTCGTTTCCTGCATGGCTTTTGTCAAACAAAAACAGAAGGAGGCCCGTCATGGCTGACCGCCGCTTGTTTTCAGACGGCCACGAAACCGCCTACAGCCCGTATTCCAGACAAATACGCCGCGACGAATGGAACATGGGCCTTGCACCGCTGTGGTTCGGGTTTCTGTGGGTGTGCATTGCCCCGTTTCTCTCGCTCTACCGCGTCGGCCCCTTGTCCAGCTTCTATCTGGAAGCAGGTTCGTTGTTAGGCGCGGTGGTGCTGGTATTGGCCACCTCCACTTCCGGCCTGCTCAATGTGCGCCTGCCGTCGGCGGGTATTGCCTTTTTCGTGCTGGCGGCTTTCTGGTGGCTCCAGGCCAGAATGATGCACTTAATGTACCCCGGGCTGAACGATATGGCCGCATGGACTTTCGTCATCCTCGCCCTGACTGCATGGGCCTGCCGCGGCTGGGTTGCCGAATACGGACAGGAACGTGTGACCGCGGTATTCGCGTGGGCCTTGCTGTTCGGCGCGCTGATGCAGGCTGCGGTTGCCTTGATGCAGTTCAACGGCTGGGCGGGCATGAAAATCTTTCATAACATCCTCGCCTACGGCGGCCGCGAAAGCATTAACGGCCAGCTCGGCCAGCGCAACCATTTGGGGCATTATCTGATGTGGGGCGTATTAGCCGCGTCGTACCTGTGGTCGGTACGCCGTATGCCCGCATGGGCCGGCGTATTGTCGATAACGGCGCTGTCCGCCGCCTTGGGTTTGGTCAATTCGCGCACCATCCTGACCTACGTCATCGGCGTCGGCCTGCTGCTGCCGATATGGCGTTGGCGCGCAGGAAAAGAATCCAACCGCACGGTGCTGATTTTCCTGTTCACCATCGCCTTGGTCGCCATCATCCAGTTCGGCATGGGGCCGTTACTCGACACCTTCGGCAACGGCCATTACGAAACCGCCGTCGAACGCGTAGGCCGCAGTAGCTTCGAAGGTTCGGCGCGCGAAACGGAATGGGGCAAGGCATGGATAGCGTTCAAAACCGCCCCTTTGTTCGGCCACGGTTGGAACGGCTTTGCGCTGCAAAGTTTCCTGATTAACGCCGAACAACACAACTTCATCAACAACGTCATCAGCGTACTCTTTACCCATTCGCACAATATCGTCCTCCAGCTTCTGGCCGAAACCGGCTTGGTGGGCACGCTGCTTACCGCCGGCTGCCTGATTGCCGCAATATGGCGCATGACGGTGCGCCCGTACCATCCGGCCTCGTTGCTGATGCTGTCGCTGATGGCCGTTTCCCTGTACCACAGCATGCTCGAATACCCGCTTTGGTATATCTATTTCCTAACCCCGTTCGGCATCATGGTTTCCCTTTCCCCCATCCGCCGCAAAGACCTTTCAGACGGCCTGAACCAAGCCAAACTGCGTAATTACGCAGGCGGCATCGCCGCTTTGTGCCTGATTGCGGGCATACTGCATCTGGGCTGGGTCTATACGGACCTGACCGAATACAGCCGCCGGCCGAAAACCGACACGCCGGCCGACACCGCCCTCAAAATAGAAGGCTTGAGACGCATCGCCGACAGTCAGCCTATGTTGCGTTACTACGCCCAACTGAGCCTGACCCATTACGCCGATCCGACCGATATCGTTATCCGTCCGTGGGCGGAGCAGGCGGCAATCGAAGCCCTGACCTTCCGTCCTTTCGCCAACGCCCACCAAGTCGGCCTTTACCGCTACCGCAGGGGCGAAACCGAGCAAGGCGCGCAATGGATGCAGTCGATATACTATTACTACCCCTACATGATGCCGTTTTACGCAAGCAAAATCCGCAGCAACGGCTTATTCAAGCCGCTGTTGCCTAAAATCCTGGCCGACTGCAAAGCCTTCGTTTCCGCCCCTAAACACGAAACAGCCAAATCCTGCGAAGCCCCGAAATAGGGTTTGAGGCCGTCTGAAACACAAATGTAAAGACCTTTACACTTGTTGCAAAAAAGCGCAAAAGCATAGAAATACACGCTATCTGTCAACTTAGATTGCATGTTAAGATAGTCCAATCCATCCGCCGGACAAAGGCGGGACAACTACAGAAAAGGAAAGACCATGAGCCGTGTATTACTGGTAGATGACGACGCTTTGTTGACCGAACTCCTCACCGAATACCTGACTGCAGAAGGCCTTAACGTACACAGTGTGCCCGACGGCGAAGCGGGCGTTCACGAAATCCTGACCGGCCAATACGACGTGGTCGTATTAGATTCCATGATGCCGAAAATGAACGGCTTGGACGTATTGAAAAACGTCCGCAGCCAAAGCACCGTCCCCGTGATTATGCTGACCGCCAAAGGCGACGACATCGACCGCATCATCGGTTTGGAAATGGGCGCAGACGACTATGTGCCGAAACCCTGCACCCCGCGCGAACTGCTGGCCCGAATCAACGCCATCCTGCGCCGCGCACAACGCGGCGGCGAGCAAAACAGCGCGCCCAACAGCATATCGGTCAGTGACGTCGTACTCTACCCCGCCAAACGCCAGGCCACCATCCGCGAAGAACCGCTGGAACTGACCAGCACCGAATTCAACCTGCTGGAAGTCCTGATGCGCCACGCCGGACAAGTCGTCAGCAAAGAGACCCTGTCCATCGAAGCACTAGACCGCAAGCTGGCCAAGTTCGACCGCAGCATCGACGTACATATTTCCAGCATCCGCCACAAACTGGGTGATGCCTCGCTGATTCAAACCGTACGCGGTTTAGGCTACCTGTTTGTTAAAAACTAAAGATTAAACAGATACATGAAACTGTTTCAACGTATATTCGCCACATTTTGCGCAGTCATCATCTGCGCAATCTTCGTGGCGAGTTTTTCATTCTGGCTGGTACAGAACACCTTGGCCGAAAACCAGTTCAACCAACGCCGCACCATCGAAACCACATTGATGGGCAGCATGGTTTCCGCCTTCAGGTCACGCGGAGACAGCGGTGCGCGCGAAATCCTCAACGAATGGAAAGACAATCCGGTTTCCGATGCCGTGTTCGTTATCCTCGACGATGACAATAAAGACATCCTCGACCGCGACATCGACGAACAGACCATCAAACGCGCCCGCGCATTCGCCATCAACAATCCGAATTCGGATTTGGCGCGCATCGAATACGGACGTTTCGGCGAAGAATATCTGTTTTTCATCCGCGACTGGGACAACCAGCAGGCCAAACGCCTGCCCAGTCCGCTGTTTATCCCCGGCCTGCCGCTTGCCCCGATTTGGCACGAATTCATTATCCTGTCGTTCATCATCATCGTCGGCCTGCTGATGGCCTACATCCTGACCAACAACATCACCAAACCCATCCGCATCCTTGGCAACGGTATGGACAGGCTCGCCCGCGGAGAATTGCAAACACGCATTTCGCAGCAGGTGGATGACCGCGACGACGAATTGTCCCATCTGGCCGTGCAATTTGACAAAATGGCCGCCCAATTGGAGAAACTCGTCGCAAAAGAACGCCACCTGCTCCACCACGTTTCACACGAAATGCGCTCGCCGCTGGCGCGTATGCAGGCTATCGTCGGCCTGATTCAGGCCCAGCCGCAAAAACAGGAACAATACCTGAAAAGGCTCGAAGGCGAGCTTACCCGTATGGATACCCTCGTCGGCGAACTGCTGACCCTGTCCCGCTTGGAAACATCCAACGTCCCGCTGGAAAAAGAAAGCCTCGCACTCGTCCCCTTCCTGACCAATCTGGTGGAGGACTGCCAAGCCATCGCCCAGCAGAACAAACAAACCGTCTCTCTCCATATCGATGCCAAAGTACCGCAAACTGCAACCATCATGGCCAACGAAAGCTACCTCTACCGCGCGTTCGACAACGTCATCCGCAACGCCATGAATTACAGTCCCGAAGGCAGCACCATCAGCGTCAATATCAAACAAGACAGCAAGCACTGGCTGATTGACGTAACCGACAACGGCCCGGGCGTAGACGAAATGCAGCTTCCACATATTTTCACCGCGTTTTACCGTGCCGACAGCAGCGCCAGCAAGCCCGGTACCGGCCTCGGCCTGGCATTGACACAACACATCATGGAACAGCATTGCGGCAAAATCATCGCCGAAAACGTTAAACCGAACGGCCTGCGGATGCACTTCGTACTGCCGAAAAAATAGGCCGTCTGAAACAACGGTGTGAGGCCGTCTGAAAACCAAAGGGAACGCCGGACGGCCTGTTTCCGCAGTTTTCAGACGGCCTCGATTTACATTACAATAACATAATTTTCTATCCCATCCGCCGACAGCAACAATAACAAAACACGGATAACCGGCAAATTAAAGAGGCCGATACCGGCCCGAAACCCATTCGAACAAAGGAGCAGCCATGAGCGTACAATCCCTGCCCGCCTACTTCTTCACGCCGCAGCACATCATCCTCGTCGGCGCCAGCGAACGCCCGCACAGCTTGGGCGAACGCATCCTGACCGCCCTTTTAAACGCGCCCTTCCAAGGCAAAATCACCCCCGTCAACCCGCGCCACAAAACCATTGCCGGCCTGACGTCCTACACCAACGTCGCCCGCCTTGAAGAAACGGCAGATTTAGTCATTACCGTTACCCCGCCCGAAACTTACGAATCCCTGTTCAAAGCCTGCCGCAAAAAACAACTGCACCACGTCATCATCATCCAAGACTGGGACAACCTGCCGCCTGAAGCGTGGGAAACCGCCGCGGCAGCCATCAGAAAACACCACGGCGAAAAACTGAACATCAGCGTCTGCAATCCGGCGGGGGCACAGATTCCGACACAAGGGCTCAACGCCGGCATCCTGCCCGACTACCCCGCGGGACACGTCGCCGTATTGACCGGACAAGCCTCCCTCAGCAGCGAAATCAACGTCTTACTGCGCAAGATGAAACAAGGCGTATCCCGCCACATCAGCCTGAACTACGATTTAAGTCCGACCACTTCCGCCGACTGGCTCAACCGCTTCGGCCACAAACGCCACACCCGCGCCGCAGTCATCCATTTCAATCCGCGGGAAAACCTGCGCAAACTGTTTAGCGCCATCCGCTACTTCACCCGCCACACCCCGATCATCCTGCATTGCACCCACCACGCCGACTCCGTCGAACGCTCCATCCTCCGCTGTCTGGGCCGCCACTGCAACTTCATCGCCACCTTCAACAGCAGCGAACTCGAAGCCGCACTGCACGCGCACCTTTCCGCATTACAGCCCGCCTCCACCCTCAACGTGCTGTCCAACACGCCCGTCGCATGGTTACAGGAAAAAGCCGTTCAATCGGGAATCTCACTGGTGATGCCGTCTGAAAAACCACATATCGACCAAGCCTATATCGGCAGCAACCCGTCGCCCGTGCGCTACCG
This sequence comes from Neisseria oralis, assembly GCF_045062685.1. NCBI lineage: Bacteria > Pseudomonadati > Pseudomonadota > Betaproteobacteria > Neisseriales > Neisseriaceae > Neisseria > Neisseria oralis. The sequence goes on along the minus strand of NZ_JBJGEB010000003.1, from coordinate 11,053 downwards.
CAGCCTTGCCGTCAGCCAGTTGCAGCAGCATCAAACCGAGGCACTGCTCGCCGTCGTCGCCCCCACCGCCGAACACAACGAAAACACCCTAACAGGCGTTTTATCGGCATTGCAACAGCCCGACGGCAAGCCGCTGCTCATCAGCAGCCCGTTTTCAGACGGCCTGTTGCAATTCGACCGTCCCGAACAGGCCGTCAAAACCCTGTCGTTACGCAACATTGCCGCCCATCTGCAAAACGAACAAAACAAAACCGCCAAACCGCGTCCCGCACATATCAAAACACCGCAACTGAAAAACCTGCCCAAACTACTGGAAACACAAGATTTCGCCCAACTGGCAAAAAACCTGCACCTGCCCGATTACCGGCCGCAGGCAACCCATGTCGGCGCACAGTTGACCTTTACCCGCCATCCCGCCTACGGCATCATCCTGTCTTGCACCTATAATGGCCGGACCCGTACCGTACTACCGCCGTTCTCCACACTCGACGGCGAAAAACTCATTCGCTTCGCAGACCTGAAAACCAAACAAAAACACATCTGTCAGCTTCTACACAGTCTGAACACCCTGCTTGAACAAGAACAATACTTCGGCAGCATCATCATCAACCTCTGCGGCGACACCTTAACCAGCGACTTCAGGCCGTCTGAAAACGAGATACAGGCCATTGTCTCGAAAGATCAGAAAAGGCCCACCGCTGCAACCGTACCCCGCAAAAACCTGACCGCGGCGGAATTCATCAGCACCACCAGCGAAGCCGCCGCCGAGTTTATCCGCAGCAAAAGCGAGGCCGCCGCCGAATTTCTGGCCGGCAAAGCAGATACCGCCGCACCGCCCGAAAACGTGCGCGCGCCCTATCCGTCCGGCTATCCACAGAAAATCACACTGAAAGACGGAGAAATCCTCCTCATCCGACCGTTTACCCCCGAAGACGCCGAAGCAAAACAAGCATTCGTGCGCAGCCTCAGTCCTGAATCGCGCTACTTCCGTTTCATGGCACAAACCAACGAACTGCCGCAGGCAACCCTTGCCCGTTTCAGCAACCTTGACTATTACAGCGAGGGCGCATGGATAGCCGAAAATTCAGACGGCCTGATTCAAGGCATCAGCCGCTTCAGCCGCCTCACCCGAGACGAATGCGAGTTCGGCATCACCCTTGCTGAAAATGCCCGCGGCAAAGGACTGGCCGTCGAACTGATGCGGCTGATTATCCGATTAGCAACACAGCAGGGCTATCAGAGCATGAGTGCCGAAATCCTCAAAAGCAACCAAGCCATGCTGAAGCTCGCCCGAAAATTAGGATTTGCACTGTCCGACTCCAATACAGACAAAGATTTATACCAAGCCAGGCTCAGCCTCCTGCCGCCGCCAACCGCCCCAAAACGCAAATTCCGGCAATAAAAGCTTGCATAAAAACCACAAATTACCCTAAAATTGACCGTTTCTAGATATCCGTATTTCTCAAAAAGGACTCAAAATGGTAGTTATCCGTTTGGCTCGAGGCGGCTCCAAACACCGCCCTTTCTTCAACGTAATCGTAACTGACTCACGCAACCGCAGAGACGGCCGCTTTATTGAACGCGTCGGCTTCTACAACCCCGTCGCAAACGAAAAACAAGAACGCGTACGTCTGAACGCAGACCGTTTGAACCACTGGATTGCACAAGGCGCAAAAGTCAGCGATGCAGTCACTAAATTGATTAAAAATCAAAAAGCCGCTGCTTAAATCCACAATTCCTGCCATGACCGACACTCAACAACGGGTAGCCATGGGCTACATTAAAGGCGTATTCGGCATTAAAGGCTGGTTGAAAATCGCAGCTGATACCGAATACCCGGACAGTCTGTTGGACTACCCCGAGTGGCTATTAAGCAAAAACGGGAAAACCCTGAATGTTGTGCTTGAAGCCGGGAAGCTGGTAGGAGACGAACTCCAAGTTAAGTTCGAAGGCATTGATGACCGCGACCAAGCGTTTGCCTTACGCGGTTATACCGTAGAAATTCCACGTGACGAATTCTCCCCTGCCGGAGAAGACGAATACTATTGGACGGATTTAGTCGGCATGACCGTCGTCAACAAGGAAGGCATTACACTGGGTACCGTCAAAAACCTGATGGAAACCGGCGCGAACGACGTATTAGTCATTCAGGGCACAGACAAGCAAATTCTGATTCCGTTTGTATCCAACTATATTGAAACCGTTAATCACGACAGCAAAACCATCACGGCAGACTGGGGCTTGGATTATTGATGTTTATACAAAGCATCACCCTGTTTCCCGAAATGTTCGACAGTATCACCGAATACGGTGTAACCGGTCGCGCATTGAAACAAAAACTCTGGCGGTTCCAAGCTATCAATCCGCGCAGATTTGCCGACAACAAACTCGGCTATATCGATGACCGTCCTTTTGGCGGCGGACCAGGAATGATAATGATGGCTCCGCCATTACAAGCTGCAATCGACCAAGCGAAACAAGCCTGTGGCGGCGGCAGGGTTATTTACCTAAGTCCGCAAGGGCAGCCTTTCACACAGCAAAAAGCCGCCGAATTGGCCGAATCGGAAAACCTGATTCTACTTTGCGGCCGCTACGAAGGCATAGACGAACGTTTGCTGCAAAGCAGTGTCGACGAAGAAATCAGTATGGGGGATTTCGTCGTCTCCGGCGGAGAACTTCCGGCCATGATGTTGATGGATGCTGTATTACGGTTAATACCGGGCGTATTGGGCGATATTCAGTCCGCCGAGCAAGATTCGTTTTCAGACGGCCTTTTGGACTGCCCTCATTACACCAAACCCTTAGAATTTCAAGGCATGAGCGTTCCGGACGTACTGCGTTCGGGCAATCACGGCCTGATAGCCGAGTGGCGGTTGAAACAATCGCTGCAACGCACTTTAGAGCGCCGCCCCGATTTATTGGCAAAGCACAGTTTAATCCCAAAGGAATCCCGCCTCTTAAAAGAAATCTTGCAAGAGCAACAGGAAATCCAATCATAACTTAGGAAAAACAATGAACTTGATTCAACAATTAGAGCAAGAAGAAATTGCTCGTTTGAACAAAGAAATCCCTGAATTCGCACCCGGCGACACCGTAGTCGTTTCCGTACGCGTAGTAGAGGGTAACCGCAGCCGTTTACAGGCCTACGAAGGTGTCGTTATCGCCCGTCGTAACCGCGGTTTGAACAGCAACTTCATCGTCCGCAAAATTTCCAGCGGTGAAGGTGTTGAGCGTACATTCCAACTATATTCTCCTTCCGTAGAAAAAATCGAAGTGAAACGTCGTGGCGACGTGCGTCGTGCCAAACTGTACTACCTGCGCGGTCTGACTGGTAAAGCGGCACGCATTAAAGAAAAACTGCCCGCACGCAAAGGTTAATTCCTTCCAATCAAGAAATGCCCGCCCCCACCGGCGGGCATTTTTGCAACCGTTTCAGACGGCCTTTCGACCCATATCGGAATTTGCTAGAATCATTCTTTCCAAGGAAACAGGGGTGCTGCATCATGCGGCTGAGAAAAACCCTTCGCACCCGATACAGTTAATACTGTCGTGGGGAGTTTGCTTTAAGCTGATGATTTAAAAAACCTGTTTCTTTCGTTTTTTTAGGAAACAGGTTTTTTGTTTGTCTCATCCCCTGTCAGCTTTGAGGAATCCAAATGTTTTGGAAAAACTTTTCACGCCAATTCGGCCCCGGTATCATCATGGCCTCATCTTGTGTCGGCGGCTCCCATATCATTGCTTCCACTCAAGCCGGTGCATATTATGGTTACCAACTTGCCTTTTTTATTTTATTAGTCAATCTATTAAAATACCCTTTCTTTCGCATTGCCTTTGATTACAGCAGCGTGAATAACCGAACCTTGCTTGAAGGATATGCTGGGAAGGGCCGCCTTTATCTTTATCTGTTTTTGGTTTTCAATTTTTTCGCCACCATCATCAATATTGCAGGAGGAACGCTGCTTTCCGCCGTATTGCTTGGAATGTTGCTACCATTTAACCTTCCTCTCAACATATTAAATGCTGCTACACTTGCCAGTTTCTTAATCCTACTGTTCAGCCGTCAATATCAATCTTTGGACAAAATATCAAAATGGATTATGTTCAGCCTCAGTATCATTACCTTGCTAGCCCTTTTGATGGCTTTCAACAAAGGCACTGCCGCTCCTGCACCCGATTTCACTGTTACGTCGCCGTGGACAATAACTGCCATCCCTTTCTTTGCCGCCTTGATGGGTTGGATGCCTGCTCCGATGGAATTAAGCGTTTCCAGCTCAATGTGGGTTATTGAAAAAAACAAGCTTAATCCTGACTATCGCCCGAAACGCATGATTGATTTCAATACCAGCTATATATTAACTATCGTCTTAGCCTTGATGTTCATGGCACTCGGCGCATTAGTGCAATACGGAAAAACCACAACGCCATTAAGCGGAGGGAAATTTATCAGCCAGTTTGTCGATATGTATACCCACAGCATCGGTGAATGGACTCGCCTGCCAATTATCTTTGTTGCCTTTGCCTGCATTTATGGTACAACCATCGTTGCCGTAGACGGCTATTCCCGCTGCAACATGCAGGCCGTGGACTTACTTCTCAAAAAACCTCTTGGTCATGACGGAACGAAATTGCGATATTGGCTCTTTGGAGTATGTATTTTGTCCTTTGTATTGATACAGTTCTTCAACAGTGCCATCGGAAAAATGATACCGTTCGCCATGACTGCCTCTTTCCTATCTGCACCCGTTTTCGCATGGCTTAATCTGAATTTAGCCAAACAATATGCACCCAAACCGCTGTGGCTCATACCTTTAGCTTGGCTGGGCTGGATTTCGCTCATTATCACTGCCATTGTCTATTTAATTTGGGTTTGAATAAATCGCATAAAACTAACCGCCGAAATTTTTGATTACGGTTTTCCATAAAAATTTCGACGGTCGTTTTTTTAAAAGAGGCCGTCTGAAAAGATTTGTACAGGATTGAGAATACCCGGCAAATTTTTCAGACGGCCTTTATATACTAAACCCTATGATTTAAACGATACCCTGAGCCAGCATAGCATCGGCAACTTTAACGAAACCGGCAATGTTCGCACCGTTGACATAGTTGACTTTGTCTCCCTCTTTACCGTACGTCAAGCAAGATTCATGGATACTCTGCATAATGCCGAATAATCGTTGATCGACTTCCTCACGCGTCCAAGACAAACGAATGGCGTTTTGACTCATTTCCAAGCCGGAAGTGGCCACCCCGCCGGCATTGGACGCCTTACCCGGAGCGTACAAAATACCTGCTTTAATGAACTGTTCGACAGCACCCAGCGTTGACGGCATGTTTGCACCTTCGGCAACGACAAAACAGCCGTTTGCCAACAGCGTTTTTGCATCTTGTTCGTCCAATTCGTTTTGAGTCGCACAAGGCAGAGCGATGTCGCATTTGATACCCCACGGCTTCTGATTTTCAAAATACTGCAAACCCTGCTCTTTAGCATAGATTGCCACACGTTCACGACGTACTTCTTTCAGTTCAATCAGTGCTTCCAGTTGCGCCTCGGTCATACCGCTGTCGGGGAACAATACGAAACCGTTGGAGTCTGAAACAGTCAGGACTTTCGCCCCCAGTTGAATGGCTTTTTCACAAGCATATTGCGCCACATTGCCAGAACCGGAAATGACCACGCGTTTACCGGCAAATTTATCGCCGCGCGTTTGCAACATAGATTCGGCAAAATACACGGTACCGTAACCTGTCGCCTCAGGGCGAATCAGACTACCGCCCCATGTCAGCCCTTTACCGGTCAACACGGAAGCAAATTCATTACGGATTTTTTTGTATTGCCCATACAGAAAGCCTATTTCTCGCCCCCCTACCCCAATGTCGCCGGCAGGCACGTCAGTATCCGCACCGATATGACGGTACAACTCATTCATAAATGCTTGACAGAACCGCATAACCTCGCCATCGGATTTTCCTTTCGGGTCAAAATCCGAACCTCCTTTACCACCACCCATAGGCAAAGTGGTCAATGCATTTTTAAATACTTGCTCGAATGCCAAAAATTTCAATACACCCAAATCTACGGTCGGATGAAAACGCAACCCTCCTTTATAGGGGCCAATGGCAGAACTCATCTGTACACGATAACCGCGGTTGACCTGTACTCGGCCTTTGTCGTCCACCCAAGAGACACGGAACATAATGACACGCTCAGGTTCGACAATTCGCTCCAACAAACCTTGTTGGATATATTTCGGATTTTTTGCCAAAAACGGATCCAAACTTTGGAAAACCTCTTCCACTGCCTGATGAAACGGCGCTTGATTAGGATCGCGTTTTTTAATTTGGGCAAACAGATCAGTTAATACTGTCATTTTAATCTCCTGAAAATAAACTTTGTTAATAGGGATGTTTAAAATTTTCAAGACGGAATATAAACCCATTTTTTTTTACTGCCAAGTATTTTTTTGTAAAATTGTTGACATTATTTATTTTGATTTTTCGGTTATGGCTTTTTCACACCTTATAAATTTATTTTTATAAAATTTAAAATCTTAATTTTGACAAAAGAAGATTTTAAATTGCTAATCGCTTATTCCAAATAGAAAATATTTTCCAAAAAATATCAATCAAATAATTCAATAAAAATTAAAATTATTACTAAAATTGTCAACAATTTATCTTCATTCGGCTCCCCCGCCATGCCGTCTGAAATGCTACAATAGGGCCCGATTATTGACGTTCATTCACAAGGATCTCCATGAAAGCCTACCATGACCTGATGCGCCACGTTCTCGAACACGGCATAGACAAATCCGACCGCACCGGAACAGGCACGCGCTCAGTATTCGGCTATCAGATGCGCTTTGATTTAAGTAAAGGTTTTCCGCTGTTGACTACCAAAAAACTCCATCTGCGTTCGATTATTCACGAGTTATTATGGTTTCTCAAAGGCGATACCAATATCAAATATCTAAAAGACAACAATGTTTCGATTTGGGACGAATGGGCGGACGAAAACGGAGATTTAGGCCCTGTTTACGGTTACCAATGGCGAAGCTGGCCCGCTCCTGACGGCCGCCACATCGACCAAATCGCTAATGTGACCGAACAAATTAAAAAAAATCCCGATTCGCGCCGCTTAATTGTTTCCGCATGGAATCCTGCCCTTGTTGATGAAATGGCTCTTCCCCCTTGCCATACGATGTTTCAGTTTTATGTAGCAGACGGCAAACTTTCTTGTCAGCTTTACCAGCGAAGTGCCGATATTTTTTTGGGCGTCCCGTTTAACATAGCCAGTTACGCACTCTTGACCATGATGATGGCGCAAGTTTGCGGACTAGAAGTCGGAGAATTTATCCATACTTTCGGCGATGCCCACCTTTACAGCAATCATATGGAACAAGCAAAGTTACAGCTTTCACGCGACTTTCGCCCTTTACCGGAAATGAAAATAAATCCTGAAGTAAAAGACTTATTTGCATTCAAATTTGAAGACTTCGAGTTGACCGGCTACAACCCTCACCCTCACATCAAGGCCGAAGTTGCTGTTTAGAAATCATCTTTAATTTATCTCGCATTCCCATAATCGCTGTTTTTTTAATTCAAGCAATAGTAAGGCCGTCTGAAAATCAGTTCATGAATTTTTCAGACGGCCTCTTAAAATATATGGTGACGGTAGTAATCCATTTAGCTGACTCATACATTTGAAAAGCAATAAACTCAAAAAAAAAACCCTGCTTCTCAGCAGGGTTTTTATTCAGACTAATCAGCCGATAGTTTCAACATGGTTTTGCAATACGCTGTCCAACGTTTCTCCTACTGACAATCCATTGAAAGTAATGCTGTTTTGGTAGGTAGTACCGTCTTTACCAACACCGGTGAAACTCAGGGTATGGGTTTCGTCATTCCAAACTGCATTCTGCAAATCATGCGGACTTACCAAATCGGCAAATACTACTTTGTCGACACCTGCTTGGAAATCTGTGATGACATCATTACCGTTATTGCTGTTGGCCAAGAATACAAACTGATCCGCACCTTCGCCGCCAGTCAGAGTATCGTTACCTGCACCACCAAACAGAACATCATCGCCTTTACCTCCATTCAAAGTATCGTCACCACCGTCTGCGCGGTTGTCCAACAAGTCTTTCCAATGATTTTTTACATAATTGGCCACTTGCTGATCTGTCGCATCAGTACCGGCATTGTCCGTCCACTTAATATATTCGGTCAACGCTTTGGCGCCCATGGCATCATGCGAACCTGAGGTATAAGCAACACCCGTGATACCGTTAGTCCAAGACAGATGATCAGTATTGATACTGTCACCGAACAAGACGTCATCACCCTCACCTCCGGTCAAAGTATCCGAAGATACATTGTTCACGACACGCTCAGTACTGCCTCGTTCCAGTGCCGCATCTAACTGACTCGGATTAGACACGACCTGCGACTCGCCCACGGCTCCTGAATAATACACAGGAGATGGATAGGTTTGATACCATAGACTGCCTTCAGTAATACTATGGCCGTCTGAAACAGTATTGTCGTAGTAATCCAACATGGACTCTTTCGCACCCTTGGCAAAACCAACGGCATGAACGTCAGATACTGCAGACAGTTTTTTGAAACTATGCAATGCTGCATTGACCGCATCCTGTGTTACATAACCTCTCCATGGTGTCTCACCCGTATCGCCATAGGTAGTCGGTTGTCCGTCGGTTAGGAAGTAAGTAACATTATGATATCCGTTGGACGATACTTTGCTAAACCAATCTGTTGCGTCACGGAATGCATCATCGTAATTAGTTACGCCGTGCGCTCTTAACGACATAATTTGATTCAACAACTTATCAACATTTTGCTCGGTCAGATCATTAATCGTCACAACCTGTTTTGCAGTTGAATTAAACGCAAACAAGGTTACATTCAAATGGCCGTCATGATGAGCAAAATCTTTTGCTAATTTCAACAACGATTTACGTGCCATCTCGATATACGCTTCCCCCGAATCGGTCCTAAACGTATTCATACTTTCAGATGTATCCAATACAAGGGCAACATTGTAGTTTTGACCGGGTTTGATAATCAGCCGATAACCACCGGCATCACCGATTAAGGCATCGTTACCTGTTCCGCCGGTAATGTTATCACCACCGTTTTTACCAATTACAGCTTTGTCCGCGTCAGTGCCGTTAATGGTAATATCGAGAGTTGCAGTAGATTTGTCACCATCTGCATCTGTCACGGTATAAGTGAACGAGTCCTTCAATGTTTCACCTCCGTTCAATGCTTTAACCGCGGCATTGTTCGGATTGACCGTGTATGTATATTGTCCATCAGCATTAAGTGTCAACGAACCATACTGACCGTTTGTATTGCCAACAGTTACTGCAACCGGCGTATCTGCACCTAATACATCATTAGACAACACGTCACCGCTTACCGACATACCCGTGTCTTTAATACTGTTCGTATCATGTACAGCAACTGGGGCTGTATCCGTGATGCGGATATCCAAACTGTCCATTGCTGTATTACCGGCAGCATCACGAACCATCACTACAAAACTATCTTTCACTGAATTGTCGCCTGTACTGTGGTCGGCTGCTTTACCTCCTTCGACATAACGGTAAGTTACCTTACCAGATGCAGCATCATACCCTGTTACAATCAATGTACCTCGAACGGTATGAATCATTACCGGATGCGCAGCAGTCGCCGAGGTCACATCCTTACCTGCAACAGTAATTGCGGTAACAGGTGATTTATCGCTCACTTGGATAAATCCTTTAACGGCGGCCGACGATGCCTCTTCGACTGAATGTCCAGGCGCATTAACTATGGGTGCCGTGGTGTCGATGGTACCGTTGTCGCTGGCTCTGCCTTCGTTGCCGGCCGGGTCTTTGACGACGGCTTCGACGCTGACCGGACCTTCGGGTAAGGCTTCCGGTACGTCTACTTCGAAGCTGCCGTCATCTTTGACGGTAGTCGTCACAACCTGCGGATGACCGTCTTTGCCGGTTACGGTAATGGTAACGACCGTGCCTGCCGGTACGTCGGTTTTACCGCTGATGGTGGGAGTGGTATCCCGGCTGACTTCCGGAATGTCGACGCTGATGACTGGTGCGGTAATATCGATGCTGCCGTTGTCGCTGGCTTTGCCTTCGTTACCGGCCGGGTCTTTGACGGCGGCTTCGGCAGTGTAACGGCCTTCGGCCAATGCCTTCGGCACTTCGACGCTGTAACGGCCGTCCGCACCTACGCTGGCGCTGACCGTTTGTACGCTGCCTCGGCTGTCGGTCACGGTGATGCTGACGACGGAACCGGCCGGAGCATCGGTGGTGCCGCTGATAAGCGGGGTGTTGTCGGAGGTGTTGTCCGGGGCGTCTACGGTAATGACCGGGGCCGTGGTGTCGATCACGTTTCCTTTGCCGTTATTGTCATCACGGGCTTCGGCTCGGTTTCCTGCTTTGTCGCTGACAACTGCCTCAACGCTGTAGCGGCCATCCGGCAGTGCATTCGGTACTTCCGCCTGATAGCTGCCGTCAGCCTGTACCGTGGCAGTCACCACTTGGCTGCCGCCGCGGCTGTCGGTTACGGTCAGGGTAACAGTCTGTCCTTCTTCCACATCGGTAGTGGTACCGGTGAGGGTCGGCGTGTTGTCGTTGCTCAAATCCGGCGCTTCAACGATAATGGCTGCCGTCGTATCTACCGAACCGTTGTCGCTGGCTCTGCCTTCGTTGCCGGCTGGGTCTTTGACGGCGGCTTCGGCAGTGTAACGGCCTTCGGCCAATGCCTTCGGCACTTCGACGCTGTAACGGCCGTCCGCACCTACGCTGGCGCTGACCGTTTGTACGCTGCCTCGGCTGTCGGTCACGGTGATGCTGACAATGGAACCGGCCGGGGCATCGGTGGTACCGCTGATAAGCGGGGTGTTGTCGGAGGTGTTGTCCGGGGCGTCTACGGTAATGACCGGTGCCGTGGTGTCGATGGTACCGTTGTCGCTGGCTCTGCCTTCGTTGCCGGCCGGGTCTTTGACGACGGCTTCAACGCT